>CASEKR010000017.1 GCA_949288585.1 uncultured Bacteroides sp.
CTTCGTCCATGCCGACGAGGCTGTTGTAACCCGTCACGGCCCAGACGGCCAGCACGGCGATGACTACGATGATGATGATGGTTGTTGTCTTCTTCATAATTCTTTCTGCTTTACTGATTATTTATTGGTTTGTAAATTCTTCATTCTTAGTCCTTCACTCTTCATTAAAGTTAGAAGCGCGAGCCTGCCCCGCCTCCGCCGCCGCTTCCCCCGCCGAAGCTGCCTCCGAAGCCTCCGCCTCCGCCGAAGCCGCCGCCGAATCCTCCGCCAAAGATGACGGGACCGCCCCAGCCTCCTCCGTGTCCACGGCTGTTGTCCTGTCCGTGTTGCTCTCGCCGCTTGACGACGTGGCCGCAATTCCGGCAAATGTAGGTTACTTCTTCCGTTTCCATGCCGTTATGGAAAGAGAGTGTCCGGCTGGCGGCACGCTTCAGGGTATGCTTCTTGCAGCGGGGGCAACGGCTCTTGCGCCGGACGGCCGCCATCGTGATGGCAATGCCGCAGAGGACGAAAATGAAAAGAAGTCCAATGGCCACGCCTGCACCACCCCCATCCGAGGCTCCCGGCGTGTTGTTCTCCATCGAGCCGTCCAGCCGGGCGCAAGTGGCGCGGACACCGGCCACCATGCCCTCGCTCCAACGCTCATCCTTCAGGTAGGGAATCATCGCCTGCGTCTGGATGCGCTTGCAGATGGCATCGGGCAGCACGCCCTCCAGGCCGTAGCCCGTGTAGAACTGGATGCACCGTTGGTCGGTGACGAGGAGGATGACCAAGCCGTTGTCCTTCCCCTTCTTGCCCACGCCCCACGAGTTGAGCAGTTCGTGGCAGAAGTCGAAGCACGTGGCCGCCTCGCCGATGGTGGGCACGACGGCCACCACGGTCTCGATGCCCGTCTGCTGCTCCAGGCGGTAGAGCATACGGTCGATGCTGTCCGTGGCGGCGGGAGCGAGGATGCGCTCCGGGTCGCACGTGTAGCGGTATTTGTTCTGGATGTGTACCTTGGGCAGGTTGTCGGGCGTGTAGATTTTCCCTTGTGCCCGCAGGCCGAGCGGCAGACACAAGAGGAGCATCAGAAGCGGAATAATTCGTTTCATTCTGTCTTGGGATTATGTTTCGGCGGCTAAGATACGGCTTTTGCGGGAGTTATCGGATATATTTGCCCGTAAAATCCTGCACGAGGCGCGTATATTCCACCTTATTCTCCTTATAGGACACCGCGTGCGCCGCGCCGGGCACCAGCCAAAGCTCCTTCGGTTCGGGCTTGGCCTCGTAGAGCGGATGCACCATCCACGTGGGGACAAACGTGTCGGCATCGCCGTGGATGAAGAGCATCGGCAAGGCACAACGCTTCACTTGCTCCAAGGCCGACGCCTCGCGGAACGTCCAATCGTACTTCAGTCCGCACAGCCAAGAAGCCACGTCCAGCAAGAGGAAGGCGGGCAGGCCGAATTGGTTCTTCAACTCTCCTTTGAACTCGTCCCACACCGAGGTGTAGCCGCAGTCCTCTACGAAGCACTTCACGTAAGGGGGCAGCGTCTCGCCGCTGAGCATCATCGTGGTGGCCGCACCCATCGAGATGCCGTGCACCACCATCCGCGTGCTGTCGCCGAAGAGTCGGTTGGCCGTGTCCATCCATTGCAGCACGTCCAGGCGGTCCAGCCAGCCCATCTGCACGGCATCGCCCTCGCTCAGCCCGTGGGCGTGGAGGTCGGGCAGCAGGATGTTGTAGCTCAGCTGTCGGCTGTACAGGTGGCCGATGGGCAGCATCCGCACGGCATTGTCCGTATAGCCGTGGACGATGACGGCGGTCTTGCCCGTAGGTCGTGCCGCACGGACGTAGAGGGCGTGCAGGCGTTCGCCCCGTTCGCTACGGATGAGGGTGTCCCGCAGGGCGTTGGCCGTCCGCAGGCTGTCCACCCAGGACTGCATCTCCGGGTAGTCTTCATATAAATAGGTGTATGAGCCGGGGATGTCGCGGCTGCGTGTCTCCAGTCCTTCGGGTTTCAGGGCGTAGCCCAGCATGTAATATCCCGCCCCCACCAGCAAGGCGGCGACGGCCAGGAGGGTGATGAGGGCATAGCCGATGAGTCTCTTCATAACGTCCGCTCAGCTTACCGATGCCAAATCTCCCACGCCGCAAACGCCTGGAGCAGCAGCATCTCCAGCCCGTTCTTCACCGTGGCGCCCCGGTCGCGGCCTTTCTTCATGAAGAGGGTCTCGTTGGGGTTGTACAGCAGGTCGTAGAGCAGGTGCCGGGGCGTCAGCAGGTCGTAGGGGATGTCCGGGCAGAAGTCCACCTTGGGATACATGCCCACGGGGGTGCAGTTGACGATGATGGTATGTTCCGCCATCACTTCGGGCGTCAGGTCGGCGTAGGTCAATGTTTCGCCGTCCCGCTTGCTGCGCGAGACATACTTGCTCTCAATGCCCAGGTTTGCCAAGCCGTGGTAGACGGCCTTCGAAGCGCCGCCCGTGCCCAGCAGCAGGGCCTTCCGGTGGTGGGGTTGCAAGAGAGGCTCGATGGACTGGGTGAAGCCGATGATGTCCGAGTTGTAGCCCACCAGACGGACCTTGGCCTTGCCTTGGCGGATGATTTTGATGACGTTCACGGCGCCTATCTTGGCCGTGTCCGGGTCCAGTTCGTCCAGGTAGGGGATGACCTGCTCCTTGTAGGGGATAGTGACGTTCAGCCCGCAGAGGTTGACGTTCTCCGTCACCACCTCGGGGAAGTCCTCGATGCTGGGGATTTCGAAGTTGACATACTCTGCGTCGATGTTCTCCGACTGGAATTTCTCATTGAAGTAGGTTACTGAGAACGAATGTCCCAAGGGGTAACCGATTAAACCGTATTTGTCCATGATATGAGGGGGATTAGGAGTTTCTTTATAAATGATTCATTTCGCCGACCAACGTCCGTACGACTTTATCCACCTGCACGTCGGGATATTGAGTCTGGTACATTTCGGTTAGGTCTTCGTAGATCCAAAAGGCTTGGCCGTTCGAGGAAGTGTGAACGACGAACACGTCATAATGCCGCACTTCGTCATTGATCAGATTGGCTTCCCATTCCATGTAGGCATAGATTTGGTCGTCGGGCGGATAGGACTGGTACTTGTCGGTGATGTCCGGGGTGAAGTCGTAGAAGTTGATCGCGCGCTTTACGCTCAGTTTGCCTCCGATGATTGCCCAATTGTCAGCATCCATCCAGGTCAGCATGCCTTCGCTGCCTTCGGTGGCCACGGCGGGAAGGTCGATGCGGAGTCCACACCCTATCTGGTAGAGGGCACCTTGCAGGTCGGCGTGTATGTTGGTCTTGTCTTCTGCTTCTATATAAAAGTTGGAGTCTATGATGCTCCACGTGCTGCGGCTCAATGCCGGGCCGGTGCCCCGTTCCTTGACCAGGGAGAATCGGGGACCGTCCTGCTCCACGCCGTTCAGATAGAAATGGCGGTTGAACTCTGGCTCTTCCGGCGACTTCCACGTCAGGCGGCTGGAGAAGGTGATGAGGTCGGTGGTGCCGTCTCCCCAATCCAAGGTGAGCGTCTCGTTTTCATACGTGCTTTCGCCTTGCAATTCGCCGAACCACAGCAGGTAGCGGCCGTCTTTTGTCTCCATGGTACGTAGCCCATACATTTGGGCCAGATAAGCCTTGGTATCCGCCACCGGCTCGTTCAGCTTGTATTCTTTCCCCCGGTAAGTAGCTTTGATGTCTTGGTTCAGGATATTTCCCTCGGTCAGCGGGCTGAGCAGGTCATTGCCCTCGGCATCCTGCACGCTGATGTAGAAGTTGATGGGATAGAAGTCCCAGATGGGGGTGTCCCCGCCTCCTCCTTCGTTATTGTCATCGCAAGCGCAGAGCAATGGCAGGCAGAGGAGGACAGTCCATAAGCGGGAGAGCAAGTTCTTTGTTTTCATGTCTTCAAGATGATAATAGGTTAGTAAAGGTCTCATTTCGTCGCCATATACAGCGTGCACACCCCGAACGTCAGCCGCTTGAACCTGACTTCCGAGAAGCCGGCGCGGCGGATGCTCTGGCTCATCACCTCGCCCTGCGGGAAGGCGCGGATGCTCTCCGGCAGGTAGGTGTAGGCGTTGTCGTCGTGCGAGAGGGTGCGCCCCACGAGGGGGATGAAACAGCGCGAATAGAGGCGGTAGAGTTGCTTCATGGGGAAGCGGTCGGGCGTGGACAGCTCCAGGATGACGAGGTGGCCGCCGGGACGGAGCACGCGGCACATCTCCCGCAGTCCCAGGTCCAAGTGCTCGAAGTTGCGCACGCCGAAGGCCACGGTGACGGCATCGAACGACGCGTCGGGAAACGAGAGTGCCTCGCAATCCTCGCGTTGGAAGCGGATGCGGCTTCCCCATCCCGCTTCGCGCACCTTGTTGCGTGCCACCTGCATCATACCCTCCGATATGTCGATGCCCGTCAGCATGTGTGGCTGCAACATCCGGCAGGCTAGCAGGGCAAAGTCGCCCGTGCCCGTGGCCACGTCCATCACCTCCTGCGGACGGTACTGTGCGAGCCAACGGATGGCCCGGCGCCGCCACGAGCGGTCGATGCCCAGCGACATTACATGGTTCAGCCGGTCGTAGGCCGGGGCGATGTGGTCGAACATACGTTCGACCTGTTCCACCTTCTTGCCCTCCTGTCCATAGGGCATCACTTTCTCTTGGGGGTATTCCATATTGATGATGGTTATATATTCTTACATAAGGTCTGCATCGGCCTCTTGCGGCAAAGCCCGGCGGAAAATCCTCCGTACCCCCGCCAGAAGGCCTTGCAGAGGGGGTGTCGGACACCCATACATGGGTGTTGGTGAATACCCATACATGGGTGTCCCCAAGGGGGCATATATGGGTAATAAGAGACACCCTTGCATGGGTAATCATCATACCTCATGCAAGGGTGTCCGGAGAAGTTTATCCATGAAGATAATTCTTTACATTCCGCTCGATGCGGGCGGCGATGTCCTCCGTGTCCTGCGGCACGAACTTCTCGCCCGTGATGTGCTCGTACAGTTCCACGTAGCGGTCGCTGATGCTCTTCACAATCTCGTCCGTCATCTCGGGCACCTGTTGGCCTTCCTTGCCCTGGAATCCGTTGTCCATCAGCCATTCGCGTACGAACTCCTTCGAGAGTTGGCGTTGCGGCTCGCCCTGGGCGAAGCGTTCCTCGTAGCCCTCGCTGTAGAAGTAGCGGCTGGAGTCGGGCGTGTGTATCTCGTCCATCAGGTAGATTTTGCCGTCGTGCTTGCCGAACTCGTACTTCGTGTCTACCAGGATGAGTCCTCTCTTCGCGGCAATCTGCGTGCCGCGCTCGAAGAGGCGCAGGGTGTAGTCCTCCAGGATGGCGTATTCCTCGGGCGTGCAGAGGCCGCGTTTCAGGATTTCCTCCTTGGAGATGTCGGCATCGTGCTCGCCGATTTCGGCTTTGGTGGTGGGGGTGATGATGGGGGTGGGGAACTTCTGGTTCTCCTTCATGCCCTCCGGCAGGCGGACGCCGCAGATTTCGCGCACGCCGCTCTTGTAGGCACGCCAGGCCGAGCCGCAGAGGTAGCCGCGCACAATCATCTCCAGGGGGAAGCCCTCGCAGAAGACGCCGACCGTCACCATCGGGTCGGGCGTGGCCAGCTTCCAGTTGGGGCAGATATCCGTCGTGGCGTCGAGGAACTTCGCGGCAATCTGGTTCAATATCTGTCCCTTGAAGGGGATGCCCTTGGGCAGGATGACGTCGAAGGCCGAGATGCGGTCCGTCGCTACCATGACGAGCTTCTCGCCGTTGATGTTGTACACGTCGCGTACTTTCCCGTGATAGACTGCTTGCTGTCCGGGGAAATGGTAATCTGTTTTAGTTAATGCTTTCATAATCTATATAATTATATTTGAATTAGAATAATGTTGGTTCGTTGTCAATGCCCCCCTTCATCGTGAACTTCAAGGGCGACTTCCCGCAGACTTCGACATCCGGCATTTTCTTCAGATAGTCGGTCATCTTTTTGGTAGTCCATGATGACAAGCCAAGACGTTCGATGATTTCCTTGGAAGACAGCTTCTGTTTCTTGAGCAGTTTCCCAATCCGGTCATCCAGGCCTTCGTATGGGCTTGCCGGTTCACTGACACATACGGCTTTTTCTTCCATGCAAATCTCTCCCTGCAAAGATACGGGAATTGCGCCTTTTTCTATCAATAATTGGTTCGCATTTTTTTCGTCGGGCAAAGGGTTCCGCACATAAATCCGCCGCATCTTGCGCAATCCGTCGATTACTCCGGACCATGTGCCGCCTTTGCTGTCCGACTCGGCCACGTAAATGTCTTGTGCCATACCGTAAATGATGGGGTTCCGGGCCATGGCCAATCCAGTGCTCCACGGAGCCTTCGGATGGAATGCGCTCAATACCAATACATCTCCGGCAATGATGTCTTTGTACAAAGCTTTGAAACCGGAGGCAAACGTCGTAATCCCTTGCGGAAGCACGACAATGCTTTTCCCGTCATACTTCAAGGCCGAATCAAGTGCCTGCTTGTCCACTCCTTTGGCATAGCCGCTGACAACGACTTTTCCCGCAGCAGTGGCCAGTTTAGCTATGTTATCCGTAAATTGCAATGAAACGGTTCCTGCCAGTCGTGAACCCACAATGGCCAGGCTGTCGGCTTTCAGGAGTTGCAGGTTTCCCTTGGTATAAAGAAGAGGCGGGGCATACGTCTTCTTCAAGTTTTGCTTCAAAGTCTTGGGATAGGCGGGCGACAGGATGGGGATCAGTCCATAACCTTGCTCCAACAGACTTTCAGCCTCGAAAGAATAATTGGGCAACTCTTTTTTAGATGCGTTCAGCCAGTCTGTTTCCTCGGGGGTCAGGTCGAAGTCCTTTTGCCAGACAGTCTCTTCGCAATGGAAAAAATCAGGCAGCGTGATGGCACGTTCATAGCATTGCACGATGATTTCGTTCTTTCGGGCCGTTCTCATTCTTTCGGTATGAGCCAATGCCATCCAATATGTATATTCTTGCTCCATTTTCCTGTTAGTTAAAGTCATAAGTTATCTCCTCCTACTGTTTTGGCAATGACAAGCGGCGCTATGGTTGTTGCACCGGCTTGGGTCAGCATACGGCCGATTTCTTTGATGGTCGCGCCACTGTCGAAAATGTCATCTACCAGCAAGATACTTTTGCCTTCCACAGCATCAGGGACAGACAGCGTGAAAGCATCTGCCACATTGTCCCGTTTCAGTATGTTATTCTGGAAAACCTTTTGAGGTTCGGTCGGATGGGCCTTTTGAAGCCAGTCGTGTACGGGAATGGACAAAGTATTTCCCAACCTGTATGCAAAGTCTTTGACCAAATCGCCCGATATGGTTGGCGGCACATGGAGAATCATGTCGAATGTCTCTTTCCCCCATTGTTTGCGGTAAGCCCTTAACACGGTGGTCAACAGCATATCAGGGAACATACCCCCGCCTTCATATTTGCAGCGGTGAATGGATGTGCCTATATTGGAGGTCCCGTAGTAGGCTCCAGCCACCCCGTTGACAAGGTTCGTCTTCTTGCTTTCCACTTCGAGCCGGGGGAAATAATTGGTTTGGAAATCGCGGACATGTTGCCAATCTTCCTCACTTGTACGGACATGGCGTTTCACCAAGTCCGTATTGTCACAGCCTTTGTAGATGTCCAGATGATGGTCTCCCAAATATTCGCAAAGGTATTTCATCCGTGGCTCACGGGTATAAACATATTCCACCATCTTGTCCAAGTCCTTTAGCTTGGCAACACGCAACGCCTCGAATCCGGTAGTGTCCAATGCTTGGGCTCCGAATTGGTATTCGTACACTTTGCGTTTGTCGTAGATGACCTCTTTTATTATTCCCTGTTCAATCAAGTCAGCTTTAATTACACGGATGGGTGTCTGTTTTAGATTGGTTTTCCTGGTCAAGTCCTGTATGCCCAGCGGCTCCTCTTTCAGTAAATCTATCACCCGCTGATAAGTTTTGGTGGATGGCCGCGCCGATTCGATAAATGATTTCGGCAGTTTATAATCTTCCGGAATGCCGTCCGCATCTTTCCAAGAGTTATAGAACAAGATAGCCACCGTTGGTTTTCCATCCCTGCCTGCACGGCCAATTTCCTGATAGTAATGGATAGGTGATGCAGGAATCTGTGTATGAATGATAAAACGGATATCCGGCTTGTCAATCCCCATACCCAGTGCATTGGTGGATATGACACATTTCCAACGATTCTCCATCAATCCTTGTTCTATTTCTTTTCGTTGTTCGGCGGGAAGTCCGGCATTATAGGCGATACAGTTTATTTCATTGCACTCAAGCCAGCGTGCATAAAGTTCTGTTTGGACGCGAGTACCCGTATAAATCAATCCTGTACCAGGTAAACGCTCCATCCAACGGGACAATGCAATCATTTTTTCTTCTTCCGATTGAGTTTCAACAACATAAAGGTGGAAGTTGTCTCGCATCAAGTTGCCTCGGACGGTTATTAGCTGTCCTCCTATTTGTTGCTCAATATCGTGCTGTACACGCAGGGTGGCTGTTGCAGTAGTAGCCAAGACAGGCATATCTTTAGGCAACAGATTGACCAAATGGACGATGCGTCGGAAGGCAGGTCGGAAGTCATGTCCCCACACGGAAATGGTATGCGCTTCGTCCACGACAATCATCGAAAGGTTCATGCTTCGCACGGCTTCCTGCCACTCCTGGTTTTCCTGTCGTTCCGGTGCGATGTAGAGGATTTTGATTTTCCCGTCCAATGCATCCTGTATGGCTTGTGTATTCTCTTCCTCCGATTGTTCAGAATTAATGTATCGGGCAGGGATTCCTTTGGCATTCAGATTGTTCACTTGATCACGCATCAAGGCAATGAGCGGGGAGAATATGACGGTTATGCCTTCCCATAGCGTAGCCGGAAACTGATAGCACAATGACTTCCCGAAGCCGGTTCGTTCAATCAACAGCACACGTTCCCCCTTGAGCAACCGCTTAATGACGTTCCATTGTTCGTCAAAGAAGTGCTCAAAGCCGAATGTTTGCCTCAATTTGGTTTCAGCCTCTTCCCGTGTCATGGTTCATTCTTCTTTCTTGCGCTCCCGCTCCGCCTTCTGCTCCTTCTCGTACTTGTCATACGCCTCGACGATGCGGGTCACCAATTTATGCCTTACAATATCCTTCTGATTCAACTCTATAAAGGAAATCCCCTTTACTCCTTTTAATATGCGGAGAGCCTGCACCAAGCCAGAGGTTTGGGACGAAGGCAGGTCTATCTGCGTCATATCTCCCGTTACTATCATCTTGGTGTTCATGCCCATGCGGGTGAGGAACATCTTGATTTGGGCGGAAGTGGTGTTCTGCGCCTCGTCCAGGATGACCACGGCGTCGTTCAGCGTACGGCCTCGCATGAAGGCCAAGGGGGCTATCTGGATGACGTTCTGGTCCATGTATTCCTGCAGTTTGGCGGCGGGAATCATATCTTGCAAGGCATCGTACAGGGGTTGCAGGTAGGGGTCTATCTTCTCCTTCATGTCGCCCGGCAGGAAGCCCAGCTTCTCGCCTGCCTCCACGGCGGGGCGCGAGAGGATGATTTTCTTTATCTCCTTGTTCTTCAGGGCACGCACGGCCAGGGCGATGGCGGTGTAGGTCTTGCCCGAACCCGCCGGACCGATGGCGAACACCATGTCGTGCTCGCGGAAGGCGTCCACCAGTTTCTGCTGGTTCTCGCTGCGCGGGATGATGGGCTTACCCGTCACGCTGAATACGATGACGTTGCCGCTCTTCTCCGCCTGCGGGGCATTGCCCTTGATGATGTCGATGATGGTTTCCTCCTTCAACTGGTTATACTCTGCGCAGTACTTCTCCAGTTTGAGGATGTTCTCCTCGAAAGCGCACATCTCCTCCTCGTCGCCCAGCACCTTGATGACGTTGCCCCGCGCCACGATGCGTAGTTTGGGGTACAATGCCTTGACGAGTTGCATGTTGGCATTGTTTACGCCATAGAAGATGACGGGGTCTATGTCTTCGAGTACAATCAGTTTTTCTATCATTCGTGTTTAGGATTCTTCTATTTTCGGCAAAGGTAGTGAAAGGTTCGCATAGTTAGTGCGGGGCGTGCGCTTTTTTTGCGTGGCGGTTTGGACAAAACATTACTTTGGCTTATCTTTGTCCGTGGTTTATAATAGAATGGATATATGGCAACATTGACTTTGGAATCCCTGCAGAACGAGTTGATACGCGACGTGTTGCGTGTCAATAATATTGATGTCTTAAAGAAACTGCGCAGCCTCTTGCGCCGCGAAGAACGCAAAACTACTGCGTATGCCGAACACGTCTCCGTCCCTTCCACCGTTGCGGAAGGAGCCGAACCCTATATGACCAAAGAAGAAATCCTTGCGAACTTCGACCAAGCGTGCAAGGAACTGAAACTGAATCTGGAGGGAAAGCTGGAGTTTAAAACCTTAGAAGAAGCACTCAATGAACTGTAAGATAACTGTTACCCCTGATTTCCTAAGGGAAATGAAGCGTTTGTCCAAGCGCTACCGTTCATTGAAGGCGGACCTGGCAGGATTAGGTGAGGAACTTCGATTAAATCCTTTCCTCGGCACAGACCTCGGCCATCACTTGCGCAAAGTCCGCCTGGCCATTACTTCAAAAGGGAAAGGCAAGAGTGGCGGTGCCCGGGTGATAACTTACACCGTGATTCTTGCACAGACGGAAACCGAGGTCAAACTCATCACCATTTACGACAAGTCGGAGCGGGAGAACATCAGCGATACCGAACTGTTGGATATCCTCCGCCGGAACGGCATTGAGTAATCCTTATCCGAAATACATTATCTCCTCATCCCTGCTCCCCGCATACTTTCTTAACAACTCCTGCGTCATCTCCGCCGCTTCGCGCAATCGTTGTTCATCCCCGTCATATCCGTTGATGATGGCCAGGATATGCCGTGTCCCCACATCCATCTTCGTCCGTTCGTGGTCGCTGGTGGGCGTGCCGATGCCTCCCCGGGCGTCGCGCCACACGGGCAACCCCTCGATGTTGAGCACGCCCCGCCCGATGCCCTCGAACGGCTCTCCTGCCTGTCCCACGCCCAGGCAAAGCTCCGTGCCCTCAATCTTGTCTGCGTCGAAGCCGCCGATGCTGTAACCCGTGCGCAGGGAAACCAGGTTGATGAGGTCGACCAACGTGTCTATGCGGTACAGTTCCAGTCCGCGCAAGAGCCTCCTCCTCAACGCTTCGGCCGACGGACGGTAGCGGCTGGGGTCTTTGCCCAGTCGGCGGTAGGCCTCGCGCGTGGCGGCGATGGCGGGTTGCTGCTTGATGCTGTCTGCCGTCTCGGTGGCGCGCAAGGTTTGGGTGAAAGCGTCAATCTCTTGCCATAAGCCTTCGCTGAACGGCGTGTTCACGACGGGGGCATAGACGGCCGCGCCCCGGTATCCGGGACAACGCGACTGTAACTCGGTGGAGAGGGTGAAGTGGAACATCATAATCTGGCATGTATTGGTTTTAACTCTGCAAAGGTATGTCTTTCTCCGGCAATATCCTATGCTGCCCGGTAAAAAATGCTGCATGGCCCCTGCCCGTAAGGCCAGGCCTGGGACGTACCTGGTTCGTTTCCATGCACTCGAACCAATAACGAGCCAATAACGACCCGATAACGAGCCGGGTTCCTGCCGGAAACATCCGGATTGTTTGGCCTGTGGGAAGGGACAGCGTGGTAATAAATGCTGAAACCCGACTGCCGTCCGTTTTTTAACATTTCCATGAACCGGAATGAACCAGCCCGGATAGCGCCGGTGTGGATGATTAGTCCTATTTTTGCTCGTGGAAAGAGAATATCCTATCCCTGCGGGCCGAAAACTGTTGATGGGATTGTTGGTTTGTTTTCTCGTGGCCCGTGGGAGGCATAGCAGCACAATGTTTAGAGAGAGACGCTGACTCCTTGGAGACGAGTTCCTTGTTTGGGCAATGGCCTTGGGGCCGTTGCTCATTTTTTTGTGGGTGAGGGGAGGGCGTCTGCCATCATGATTCCCGTCAGCATCCTTCCCGACTGCACGCCCAGGCGGCGGGCGGAAAAGAAGTCGTCGCAGTGCGTGTAGGTGCAGATGCCTGCCGTTTCGATGGCGGATGAGGGCACGCCGAAGTCCAGCAGTTGCAGGCGGTTGGCTTCCCACAGGTCGATGTGGTGCTTGCGGGTGTGCGTGTTCCACAGGGAGATGCGCTCCATGGGGAAGCCTGCCAGGCGGAAGGCTTCGTAGACTTCTTCGCCCACTTTGAAGGCGGCGAGCGAGATGCCTGGGCCAATGACGGCCGAGACGTCGGCGCCGTCCGTGCCGTAGAGGGCGCGCATGTGGTCCAGCGTGTGGCCGGCGATGAAGCCGACCGTGCCGCGCCAGCCGGCATGTACGGCGGCGATGGCACGGTGCTTTTTGTCGTATAGTAAGATAGGGATGCAGTCGGCCGTGGAGATGCAGAGGCAGATGCCGGGCAGGCGGGTGGTGAGGGCATCGATGCCTTGCAGCAGGGTATGGCGTCGATTGTCGTCGGCCGAGAGGAAGGTGCTATCGATGGGGAGCGTCCGTGTGCCGTGCGTCTGCCAGGGGATGATGAGCTCGCGGGGGCGTTGGGGTAGGGCTTGTAACAGAATTTCTTGGTTCCGTAGCACGTGTCCGGGCTGGTCGCCCGTGTAGGGCGTGCAGTTCAGCGAAGCGTAGGCGCCTGTGCTGGTGCCGCCGTGGCGCGTGGTGCTGAAACAGAAGATGCCGGGGCACGACCGGTTGAGGCCGTACTCCAGCATCATCGCTTTACTCGTAGCTTGTAGCTCGTAGCTCGTCACTTGTCGCCCTCCTCGTCCGGGTCGTCCCAGTCTTCTTCGTATTCGAAGTCTTCCAGGTCTTCCACCTCGTCCGTGTCGACGTATTCCACGCTGAGGTCTTCGTCCTCGCCCTCTTCCTCCAGTTCCTCTTGCAGGTGGCTCATGTCTTTGGGGCGGTGGGCGATGCTTTCGATGTGGCCTTCGATGCGGTTGCTTTCCTTGTTCAGTTCCGTCCAAAGGATGTCTTTCAGTTCGCTGATGCCCAGTCCGGTGACTGAGGAGATGAACACGTGGGGGATGCCTTCGGGCAGGGTCGGTTCTATTTCGTCCATCAGTTCCTGATCCAGCATGTCGCATTTGGTGACGGCAAGGATGCGCTGTTTGTCCAGCATCTCGGGGTTGAAGGTGCGCAATTCGTTCAGCAGGATGTCGTACTCTTTGCTGATGTCATCGCTGTCGGCGGGCACCATGAAGAGCAAGAGGGAGTTCCGCTCGATGTGGCGCAGGAAGCGTAACCCCAGGCCTTTGCCTTGGCTGGCTCCCTCGATGATGCCGGGGATGTCGGCCATGACAAACGACTTGTTGTCGCGGTAGGACACGATACCCAGATTGGGCTCCAGCGTGGTGAAGGGGTAGTTGGCAATCTTTGGCTTGGCGGCCGACACGGCAGAGAGCAGGGTAGACTTGCCTGCGTTGGGGAAGCCCACCAGGCCCACGTCGGCCAGCAGTTTCAGTTCCAGGATGACGAACATCTCCTGCATCGGCTCGCCCGGCTGCGCGAAGCGGGGAGCCTGGCGCGTGGCAGTGCGGAAGTGCCAGTTGCCCAGTCCGCCGCGCCCGCCTTTCAGCAGGATGACTTCCTGGCCGTGTTCGGTCACGTCGCAGAGGTATTCGCCTGTCTCTGCGTTGTAGGCCACCGTGCCGCAGGGCACTTCTATCACCTTGTCCTCGCCGTCCTTGCCGAAACTGCGGTTCTTCGAGCCGCTTTCGCCGTGTCCGGCCATGATGTGGCGTTCGTACTTCAGGTGCAGCAGTGTCCAGTAGTTGCGGTTGCCGCGCAGGATGATGTTCCCGCCCCGTCCGCCGTCGCCGCCGTCAGGGCCGCCCTTGGGCATGTACTTGGCGCGGTGCATATGGGTGGAACCCCGGCCGCCCTTGCCCGAGCGGCAGTATATCTTCACGTAATCTACGAAGTTGGATTCTGGCATAAATGTATGTTTGGGGTAATTTGTTAAAAATAATGGGCAAAGATACGGAAAGTGCACTGGATTCAGTGCACTTTTAGGAGGAAATTGCACTTTTCACTGTGCATTTTCACCTCCTGCTACCTATTGGAATATATTTCCACTTCTCTTCGGATAACAGATTTCATTTCTTCCCACGGCGTAGGGAGAAACATTCGCGGCATAGGATTAGAATCTGCATCGTTGAAATAAGTGAGACTCAGCACGGCGCGGAACAGGGAGTGTTCAGGGTACTTCTGTTGGTAGAAACCGAGTATCTCGTCCAGGGTGTAATGTTGCAGCAAGCAGTAGAGGTCGATGAAGTCTTTTTTGGTACCTCGCCCTTCAATGGCGTTAATCTTCATGGCGGCAATGTCCTTGGGAGATGCTAACCGGAGTCCGTCTTCCTGCACGCAACGGTCTATCCACGGATAGTTGTAGTTCACAACATCTATTTTTACATTATCCACCCTATACATCTTGATGCTTCGGGATTCCTTGCCGATGGTCAGCTGTCCGGCCTGCTGCAAGGCCTCCGCAATGGCTTCTTCGCTTCCTTCGGCTACGTGGCCGAACAGGTCGAGATCCACCGAAGTGCGGTGGCCGTATTGCAAGGCTAATGCCGTGCCACCCACCAGCCGCGTTTCCGACAGACACTCGGTTTGCATTATCTTTCGGAGAAGAAGCAAAGTTCCGGGTTCAACTGTCTGAAGTGATAACATCTGTATTCCTCTTCTTTGGTATGGGATATGCAGCAAATGAAAGACAAGGCCATAGGGTCGAGCGTGCGCATCTGTTTGCAACATTCCACTATCTTATCCAAACCGTAATAGTCGCGTATGATGCGCCAATCATCCCGCGTGCCGTATTCCAGCACGCGTTGGATGAGAAATGCAGAATGTGTATCCATGTCAAACTGGTCGCGGTCAACGTCCCAGAACAAGACGGGCGATAGCCGGTTGGCGCATTCTTCTTTAGACATGGCATGGGGGATTTTACTTCACTTTGTCAATCGCCTCGCAGATATCATTGGTTATCCGCTCCAGTTCACCCAGCCCGTTGATGTGGCAGTACAGTCCCTCCTGCTTGTACCAGTCGATGAGGGGAGCCGTCTGGCTGTGGTAGACAGTGAGGCGCTTGCGGATGGTTTCCTCGTTGTCGTCGGCGCGGCCCGATTGCTGTCCGCGCAGGAGGAGGCGCGTCATCAGTTCGTCTTCCGGCACTTCGAGGTCCAGCATGATGCTGACGGACTGGTTGCGCTCGGCCAGCATCTTCTTCAACGCCTCTGCTTGGGCGATGGTGCGTGGAAATCCATCGAAGATGACGCCTTTCGAGTCCTTCAGGCCGTCCAGCGTGCTGGCCAGCATGTCTACGATGAGGTTGTCCGGCAGCAGTTGGCCCTGGTCGATGTATCCTTTGGCGGTCTTGCCCAGTTCGGTGCCGTTCTTAATCTCTGCACGCAGCACGTCTCCCGTCGAGATGTGGTTGATGCCATACTTTGCTACGATTCTCTCACTTTGCGTCCCCTTGCCTGAGCCGGGAGCGCCGAAAATTACGATGTTCAGCATAATTATATAATGAAGAATTAAGAATTGAGAATGAAGAATTTTTTCGGGGAATGAAGAATGGGGAAGCCGGATTGGTTGCCCATTCTTCATTCTTCGTTCTTCATTCTTCATTGATTACGGTATAAATATCTTTGTAGTTCCGTCCCAGCCCGTCGTAGTCCAGTCCGTAGCCCACGATGAAGTCGTTGGGGATGTGCATGGCCACGTACTCTATGTCAAGGTTCACTTTCAGTTTCTCGGGCTTCACCAGCAGGGTGGCGATGTGTATCTCTTTGGGGCGGCGTGTGCCCAGCGTTTCCAGCAGGCGTTGCATGGTCAGCCCTGTGTCTATGATGTCTTCCACGATGACGATGGTGCGGCCGGTCAGGTCTTCGTTGACGCCGATGACTTCCTTCACCTTGCCTGTCGAGGCGATGCCCTGGTAGGAAGCCAGCTTGACGAACGACACTTCGCAGGGGATGGTGATGCGCTTCATCAGGTCGGCAGTGAACATGAACGAGCCGTTCAGCACGCTCAGGAATAACGGGTTCTTGTCCGCCAGGTCGCGGTTGATTTCCCCTGCCACCCGCTCCACCTCGCGCAGGATGTCTGCTTCGGGGATGGAGACGGTGAATTTTTTGTCTTTTATCTGTATGGTTTCCATAATTCCTATACAATTTGGTGCAAAAGTACGATATTTTTTGCTTCGCCGCAATCTTCCTGCCCACAAATCGCCTGCCCGCCTCCTTCCGCCTTCTTTGTGCGGAGGCGGCATCTTGCCTTGGCGGTGGTTTCCCTATATATAATGAATGGGAGGTCGCCGTTGTTTTTAATCCCCCTGTCTTTCCTTCCTTCGCCAGGGCTATGTCTTGCGCCGATTCTGATTGATATTAACGTTTTTTAGCTCAGTATTCTTTTAAATTTCTTAATTATTCTCTTCATTTGCACATCCGAAGAAGGAACGTAATGCTTCCCCGCAGGACAATCTGGGCAGGATGGAGGCTGTCTCCTTCGGCGGTGGACTTAAACAGAGAGTATTATGATACATAGCATGAAAAGATGGGTGGCCGCCATGCTGGGCATGGTTTTCGTTGCCACTTTGTCTGCACAACAGGTTGACTATTCTGTCGTAGCTGTGCCCGAGGAAGCCGGAAATGACTTCATCCGCATTACGACCGATGCCGATTGTGTCTGCCTGCCCCAAGTGAAACGCTTCAAAGACCGCATAGATTGGTTTTCGAACCGTATCCTCGACATCACGCCCAGTGGCGACAACATCGCTTACTTGTCCGCGCGAAACAATACGACCAATATTTTTATCAAAGACCTGAACAAGCAGGGAGGCTCCACGCAGCGCACCAACCGCACGGCAGTGGTAGATTTCGCTTTCTCGCCCGATGGCCGCTATCTCTGCTTCTCGGAGACGCGCGGCAAGACCAACCAGATTTTCCGCACCGATGCCCGCAAGGGCTATGTCTGCCGCCAGATTACGAACGGCGCGCGCGACTATTCGCCTGTCTATTCGTCGGACATGAAGCAGATATTCTTTGCGCGGCTCGAGGCGCAGAACGTGAGCATTTGGAGCTACGACATCAGTAACAATTTCCTTTCCACTTATAGCAACGGCATGAATCCCTGCCCCTTGCGCAACGAGACGGCTTTCATCTGCTCGCGCGTCAACGGCGCCGGGCTGAGCGAGTTGTGGAAAATCAACTACGAGACGGGTACCGAGGAGTGCATCATCTCCGACGCGGAGCGTAGTTTTACGTCGCCTGTCGTGTCGCCCGACGGGCGGTGGGTGCTCTTTGTGGGCAGCAGCCGCATCGAGCAGGGGAACATCCGCTATCTGAACACCGACCTCTTTGTGGCCCGCCTGGACGGCACGGAGATGACCCAATTGACTTACCACGCGGCCGACGACCTCAGCCCCGTGTGGAGCCAGGACGGGAAATTTATTTATTTCATCTCGCAGCGCGGCAGCGCTACGGGAGTGGCAAACGTTTGGAAAATGACATTCAATTATTAATCATTAATTGTTTTATTAACCATTTAATTATTTACAAGTTATGAAAACATTGAAGACTTTGTTGGTTCTGGCCTTCGTGGGCCTGGCAGGTAGTGCTTCTGCACAGTTTGCTAACTCTGGTTCCGGTTCTGGAAGCATTTGGACAACGGTAAATACCGATGGGTACAACCGTGTGTATGTGTCATATAACCCGATTAAAGCTAAGTATGATGCTCCGGGTGTTGACGATGATAAGTACCAAGGTTTTACTGTCGGATATTTGAGAGGTATTGGCTTGACTCAGAAAGTGCCTTTGTATTTGGAGGTAGGCGCAGGGTTGCGATATGGTAGGTATAAAGATGATATCAACGAAAGTGAATCAGGTTATTCGTATACGAATGAGTATAAGACGACAATCTTTGCATTGAATATTCCTGTAAGTTTGGTGTATCGGATTAATGTAAATGATGATTTTGCTATCAGTCCGAATTTTGGATTTGATTTCCGTCTTAATCTTTCGGGAAAATCTAAGAATGAATGGTCAGAAGTTTATGATGGAGAAGTCCTTGACTCAGGTTCTAGCGATGTTAATTTGTTTGATGATGATGATATGGGTGGTGATGCGTGGAAGCGTTTCCAAGCTGGTTGGCACATTGGTGTAGGCTTCGACTACAAAGCTCTGCATTTTGGTGTTGACTACGGTACAGATTTCAACGAAATCACTGAAAAGGTAAAAGTCGCTACCACTTCTGTAACGGTAGGTTATAACTTCTAATCAAACATTAGTATTTTTGTTTATAGGGATAGCCAATCGGCCTTCGGGCCGGTTGGCTTTTTTTATGGGGTATGTGTGGATATTCCGATTAATTCTTTAACTTTGCGATGTTAAAAACAAATGCGGAGGAAGAACTATGAAAGCTACTATTTCTACTTGATACGAATATCTGTATATTCCTTTTGCGCGGGAAGTATGATGTGGATAAAAAATTAGACAGAGTTGGTCTGGAAAATTGTTATATATCCGAAATTACAGAGGCTGAATTATCCGTATCTTTTATTATCCTTTCGCTCCCCTGAAAACTTGCCGCAAAAACACTTAAGTATTTTCTCCGGAATGCTTAAGTAAAACTTGAGAAATACTTAAGTGTTTTTGTGGTGTTCTTATTCTTCATGCACAGGTGGTTATAGATGTGTATATAGGTAATTATTGGGCATTTATATTCTGTATTTCTCCGGGAAACGCATATTTTTACAAAGAAGTGGAACGTTGGATTTATGTATTGAAGAACATGGAGACTTTGCAAAGATTGCCCAACTTTGAGGGGCGATTACCGGTTTGCCTGTCCGGGAACTTGGGAAATTATAAGTTTTTTCAATCTGTTGCCAATATTTCCCCATAATTGTTCCTTTCTTTGCAGAGAAACACTTATCTTTGCATTCGTTAAGAATCAGGGCGCTATGGGGATTCTCATTTCCTGTCGGCTTCCGCGCCTGTTGTTATTGTTTTATGCCGAAAGTGGAAGCCATAGGCAACCAAACACAAGTAATGATTATGAGAAAAAAGATGCACACAAGTCTTAAACAAGTGGCCTGGACATTGGCTTTGCTGATGGTGTCTGCCGTAGCCCAAGCACAGTTCTTGCGTTCGTCATACTTTATGGACGGAGCTGCCAAGCTACAACTCAATCCCGCCAACCTGCCTTCGCGCGGTTATGTCAATGTGCCTGTCGTGGGCATGTTCAACGCTTCGGCCTACACCAACTCGCTGGGCACGCAGGACTTCATCGACATGTTTGATGCAGATGTCGATTTCTGGGATTCCCCTTCGTTCAACAAGAACTTGAAGGATCTGAACAAGGCTTCTATCTCGCTGAACACGGACATTATTTCCTTCGGTTTTTACCGTAAGAGCGCCTTTTGGTCGTTCAACGTCGGCCTGCGTACCGATATAGAGGGTGCCTTCCCGCGCGGCTTGTTCGACTTCTTGCGCGACATGCCGGACGACATCAACGACTGGAACAACCAGCGCTTCGGGTTTGACGAACAGGCTTTGGCCTTGAATGCTTACGTGGAAGTAGGCGTGGGTTACGCACGCCCCATTGGCGACCGCTTGGTTGTAGGCGGTAAGTTCAATTTCCTGCTGGGCGGGGGCAACCTGGACTTGCGTATCAAAAACGTGAATATCGCGGCCAACAATTTGTATGATGCCAACGGAGACCTGAATCTTAACGGTTCGGCGGAAATCAGTATTGACGCCCGTGCCGAAGCCAATGTCGAGGGCCTCGAGTTGCAGCAGTCCGAGGAGGGCTATGTGGACGATGTGGAGTATAATAACTTCGGCATCAGCGGTTATGGCGCAGGCATCGACCTGGGTGCAACCTATCGCTTGCTGGATAACCTGACCGTGTCGGCCGCCGTGCTCGACTTGGGCTTTATCAAGTGGGGCAAGAGCTCGTCCAACGTCATTGCCGCCAAGACCGACCAGCATTATGATGTGAACAACATCCAAGAGTTCTATGACCGTGTGGAAGGCGGCGACATTGTAGACTTCGACCTCCTCCAGATGCAGGAAGAGGGCGAGAAGAAAGCACGCAACACGCGCCTGCCGACCACGTTGGTGCTGGGTGCCGAGTATGCTTTCTTCAACGATAAGCTGTCGGCCGGTGTGCTTTCCACCACGCGCTGGGGACAGGTGAACACTTTGAGCGAACTGACTTTGTCTGCCAACTTCCGCCCTGCCCGTGCCTTGAACCTGTCGCTTAGCTATTCCATGCTGCAGAGCGCCGGAAAATCCTTTGGTTTCGGCTTCAAGCTGGGCCCGTTGATGGTCGGTACGGACTACATGTTCCTGGGCAAGAACTCGCGCAGCGTCAATGGTTATCTGGGATTGTCCTTCTCGATGGGCAAGAACCGCAAGAATGCCTGGGGAGGCAAATAATCGGCCTGTGTAGCAGGAAAGCTGCTGCGGAAGATGCGCTTTTGCGACTAAATTCGTACTTTTGCTGCGTATTTAAAAAGGTAAGAGCGCAATGATGAAAATATTTCCTACTTCGACTATCAAGCAGCTTGATGCTTATACGATAGAAAATGAACCTGTTGCTTCCATCGACCTGATGGAACGTGCCGCCCGTGCTTTGGCTTCGGCCATTGCCGGGCGGTGGAGTTTAGGCACCCGCTTCACCGTCTTTGCCGGGCCGGGCAACAATGGGGGCGACGCTTTGGCGGTGGCCCGCCTGCTGGCGGAGAAGGGATACGGGGTGGAAACCTTCCTGTTCAACACCAAAGGAGGGCTGTCGCCCGACTGTGCCGCCAACATGGAGCGGCTGGCTGCTGTGCCTGATGCCAATTTCCATGTGGTGACTTCGCAGTTTGTCTTCCCAAAGCTGACGGCGGACGACGTGATAATAGACGGGCTTTTCGGCAGCGGACTGAACAAACCGCTGGCGGGGGGCTTCGCGGCGGTGGTGAAGTTCATCAACGCTTCGCCGGCGCAGGTGGTGTCCATCGACGTCCCTTCGGGGCTGATGGGCGAGGACAATTCTTACAACGCACCTTCGGGCATTGTGCATGCCAGCCTGACTTTGAGCTTGCAGTTGCCCAAACTTTCCTTCCTCTTCGCTGAGAATGAGCCTTACGTGGGCGAATGGCGCTTGCTGGACATCGGCCTGAGCAAAGAAGGCATGGCAGAGATGCCGACGGATTACAGCCTGACCGAGCCGGCGGACGTGGCCGCCTTGCTGAGGCCGCGCGGCCGGTTTGCCCACAAGGGACACTTTGGCCGGGCGTTGCTCATCGCCGGGTCGCAGGGCATGGCCGGGGCGTCGGTGTTGGCGGCGCGGGCTTGCCTGCGTTCGGGGGTGGGGCTGCTGACGGTGCATGTGCCTTTCTGCAACAACGGCATCGTGCAGACGGCCGTGCCCGAGGCGATGACCGAGATTGACCTGAGCGACACGTGCTTCGCGACGGCTGCCGACACGGACGATTACCAGGCGGTGGCCATCGGCCCCGGGCTGGGCAAGCGGCCTGAGACGGTGGCTGCGCTGGTGGAACAGATTGAGGCGGGCGAGACGCCGATGGTGCTGGACGCCGACGCGCTGAACATCCTGGGCGAGAACCGGGCTCTGCTGTCGCGCCTGCCCAAAGGCTGCATCCTGACGCCGCACCCGGCGGAGATGGACAGGCTGGTGGGCAAGTGCCGCAATTCGTTCGAGCGGCTGGAGCGGGCGCGCGGGCTGGCGAGGGACGCCGACGTGCACATCGTCTTGAAGGGGGCCTTCACGGCTGTCATCGCGCCCGACGGGTCGTGCCGCTTCAACACGACGGGAAATCCCGGCATGGCGACGGGCGGCAGCGGCGACGTGCTGACGGGCGTGCTGCTGGCCCTGCTGGCCCAGGGTTATGCCCCGGGGGATGCGGCGGCGCTGGGCGTCTGTGTGCACGGACATGCCGGCGACCTGGCGGCCGAGGAACTGGGGCAGACGGCCCTGACGGCGGGCGACATTGTGCGCCATCTGCCGCAGGCGTGGCAGGACATGTCTACTTTGCGCGGGTAGTGATGTGGAAGCAGGCCTGGCGAATCTCGTATTTCACGTAGCAGCGCCCGGCTTGTTTCAGGTCGCGCAGCACCTCGGCCAGGACCAGTTTCAGCGTGTCGGCGCCCACATCCTGCATGGGCCGTCCGTCGGGGTCCTCCACTTTGTCGAAGCGTTTCCAACTGATGTCGAAGGTGGTGCCGTAGGCGTGTGTGGAGTTGGCCGAGGCGTTGGTGTTGCGTCGCCGCAGCCGTTTGACGTCGTTCTGGGTGCGGAGGACGGAGGTGACGATGATGCGGTTGGGGTTAAGCCCCTTGCAGGCGAGCGAATCGAGGAAGTTTTGCCCGATGGTGTCGAGCAGGGCGGCTGCGCCGGGGATGAGGTAGGGGATGGAATGCGTGAGCGAATCGACCGTGTACCGCTCGTTGTCGTCGATGAGGGTGAGGGCGCCGGTCATTTTCTCTGCCGTTTCGCGCGAGGCGATGGGGGCGATTCCGATGGCTTGGGCGACGGCGAGTTGGCGGTCGTTGCGGTCGCCGAAGGTGCGACCGAAGTTGGCGACGCCCCGGATGTTGCGCGGGTGGTTCATCTTCATGCCGAGGTCTTCTTTCTTCTTGCAGCCCGCGAAGGCGAGGGCGCCGCACAGGCTGGCGGCGAGCACGAGGGGGAGTATCTGTTTTCTTCTATACATATTTATATGGTTTTTCGCGGGCAAAGTTACAACAACGCGGGCAGGCGTGGAAGTGTTTTCGCGCATTTTTGCGTACCTTTGCGGGCGATTTTTTAGGAACTTTTGACGGAATAGAGACGTGGAACGGTACTTTATTTATCTTTCATACGACGGGGCGGCCTACCACGGGTGGCAGGTGCAGCCCAACGGGGTGAGCGTGCAGGAATGCCTGGAGCGCGCGTTGTCGACCCTCTTGCACCGCGAGACCGGCGTGACGGGGGCGGGGCGGACGGACGCGGGGGTGCACGCGGCGCAGATGGTGGCGCACTTCGACGCGGAGGGGCTGCTGGATGGCGCGGAGGTGGCCGGGCGGCTGAACCGCCTGTTGCCGCCGGACATCGCGGTGCAGCGGCTGGCGAGGGTGAGGCCCGAGGCCCATGCGCGGTTCGACGCGACGGCGCGGACGTACCGTTACTTCGTGACGACGGCCAAGGAGCCTTTCCGGCGGCAGTACCGGATGCGCCTGTTCCACGAGCCGGACTTCGGGGAGATGAACCGGGCGGCCGCGCTGTTGCTGGAGTATCGTGACTTCACCAGCTTCAGCAAGCTGCACACGGACGTGAAGACGAACCTCTGCCGGGTGACGGAGGCGCGGTGGTCGCGTGTGGACGGGACGACGTGGGTGTTCACGATTCGTGCCGACCGTTTCCTGCGCAACATGGTGCGCGCCGTGGTGGGGACGCTGCTGGACGTGGGGCGGGGCAAGCTGTCGGTGGAGGGTTTCCGCCGGGTCATCGAGCAGAAGGACCGCTGCCGGGCGGGGACGTCGGCCCCGGCGCAGGCGTTGTTCCTGGCGGAGGTGGAGTATCCGTCGGAGGTTTTCTTGTGATTCCCTGGTTGTTTCATTCATTTTTTTTCTTCGCATATGTGGTTGGTCTTGGCCTTTGTCTCTGCGGCGTTCCTGGGTGTTTACGATGTTTTCAAGAAGCATTCCTTGCGCGGCAACGCGGTGTTGCCGGTGCTGTTCCTCAACACGCTCTTCTGTAGCCTGGTGTTCGTGCCCTTCATCGTGGCGTCGCGCTGCTGGCCCGATGCGCTGGGGGGGACGTTGTTCTGCGTGCCCCGTGGCAGTTGGGAGGCGCACGGTTTCATCCTGCTCAAGGCGGTGATTGTGCTCTCGTCGTGGTTTTTCGGCTACGTGGGGATGAAGCATTTGCCGCTGACCTTGGTGGGCCCCATCAACGCCACGCGGCCCGTGATGGTGCTGCTGGGGGCGATGCTGCTGTTCGGCGAGCGGCTGAACGCCTGGCAGTGGGCGGGCGTGACGCTGGCCGTGGCGTCGTTCTTCCTGCTGAGCCGCTCGGGGCGCAAGGAGGGGATAGACTTCCGCCGCGACCGCTGGGTGGGCTGCGTGGTGCTGGCGGCGGTGCTGGGCGCGTGCAGCGGGCTGTATGACAAGTTCCTGACGGCGCGTTTCGAGCCGATGCTGGTGCAGGCGTGGTACAACGTCTACCAGGCGCTGCTGATGGGCCCCGTGCTGCTCCTGCTGTGGTGGCCGCGCCGGCGGGCGCAGGCGTTCCGGTGGGACTGGTGCATCCTGGGCATCTCGCTCTTCCTCTGCGCGGCCGACTTCGTCTACTTCTACGCGCTCAGCCTCGAGGGGTCGATGGTGTCGGTCGTCTCGATGGTGCGGCGGGGCAGCGTGGTGGTGTCCTTCGCGTTCGGCGCGATGGCCTTCCACGAGAAGAACCTTCGCGGCAAGGCGGTCGACCTCCTGCTGGTCCTGCTCGGCATGTTGTGCCTCTACCTGGGCAGCCGCTAAGGCGTTTCCTCCTGCTCCTGCTCCTGCCACGCGCGGTAGTCCTGCACCGAGCCGAAGGCGACTCCCCCTGCCACCAGCCCGTCCTGCTCGAAGCGCACGCGCTCCAGCGTCTCGCGGCCCAGGCTGCGGGCGGGGCGGAAGACGATGCGCGGGCGGCGGATGAGGCGCGGGTCGAAGTCCTCGGGGCGGTCGACGCCGGGGCTGCCGAACTCCAGCCGCAGCGTGCCCAGTTCGCCCAGCCCCACCGTCAGCCCGCGCGCCAGCAGGGCGGGCAGGCGGTCCGCCAAGAGTTGCAACGCCAACTCCAACTCCGCATACGACAGGGTGGTGTCCTGCGTCACCAGCTTTGCCAGCTCGCGGCCCTCCATGCGCGGCGAGGGCGACGGCTCGGCGTGCCACTGCCCGTCCTTCTCCGGGTTGATGCGGTTCTTCTTCTGATACAACGTGTACTTCGTCATGCTCATGTCCTCCTTCCTTCCCCGTGGGATAATGATGGAAAGCCGTACAACTTACGGCTGGAAAGGTGTACACCTTACGGGGAGAAAGCCGTACACCCATCCTTCGCAAAGATACGCATTTTTCTCCGGAAATCCCGCCATCTTTCTTCGGAACCCCCGCCGTCTTCTCCGCGCCCCCCCGCGCCTGCCACCGTCTTTGTGGAAAAAAATTTCCCCCTCTTCGCCCCTCAGGCTTGCTTGTCTCGCGCATTATCCCCATCTTTGCACCCGGATATTTTGAAACTCGACCGTATGAAACATCTCCTCCTCCTCCTCGTCCTCCTCGTCCTGTCCGCCGCCGGCCGCGCCCAGGACGCCCGCACCCTCTTCGTCCACCAGCCCGACTCCGTCCTGCCCCTGCTCACGCCCGTCAACCGCGCCGACTGCGTGGACTTCATCGACAGCCGGATGCGCGCCGTCGTCACCAACCGCCTCGGCGGCAAGTCCGAGATGACCCACCTCACGCCCCGCTACGTCCGCCTCCAGCTGACGCCCAAGAGCACGTGGCAGATGCGCCTGCTCGACGCCGGCGACTCGGCCCGCGTCATCTGCACCGTCACCACCGTCTACGGCCCCGCCCCCGACAGCCGCGTCCGATTCTACGACACCCGCTGGCGCGCCCTGCCCACCGCCGAGTACCTGCCCGCCGTGCCCGCCCCCGGGGACTTCCTGCTGCCCGTGCCCGACTCGGCCTTCGCCTACCGCCTGCGCGACGGCCTCCGCCAGGCCGCCCGCCCCTTCCTCCGGGCCGACCTCTCCGCCGGCGAGGGCGACACCCTCACCTTCAGCCTCGGCACGAGCCCGCTGCTCGAAAAAGAAACGGCGGAAGAACTCCGTCCGTTCCTCCGCCGCTCCATCGCCTTGCCCTGGCGCCAGGGCCGCTTCAGCGCACCTTGATGCGGTCGAACCCCTCGCCATACACCCCGATGACCGCGCTCTGCGACACGAAAGCCTGCGGGTCGATGTCCTTTATCAGGCGGAAAATGATGGTCGACTCGCGCTTCTTCGCCAGCACGAACAGCATCCTGATTTCGCGCCCCGTGTAGAAGCCCGACGCGTTGATGACCGTCACGCCCCGGTGGGGAAACTGGTTGATGTGGCGCCCGATCTCTTCATATTTGTCGCTGATGATGAAGAACTGCACCGATTGCCGCGCGCTGTTCACCACCTGGTCCAGGACAAAACTCGAGATGAACAGCGTCACGTAGCCGTAAACCACCTTCTCCCAATCGTGCAACACGAGGTAACTCGACGTGATGATGGTCAGGTCCATGATGCGCATCACCTGGCCCAGCGTCACGTCCCGGTACTTGTGCACCACCGCCGCGATAATGTCCGTCCCGCCTGTGCTCCCGTTGTTCGAAAAAGCCACGCCGATGCCCGTCCCGCAGAACGAAGCCCCCAGCACGCAGGCCATGAAGGGTTGGTCCTCCAGCAGGCGGAGCCCCTCCGTCAACTGCTGGATGAGCGCCAGGAAGGCCGACAGCGTGAACACCGCAAACACCGTCTTCACGCTGAACTTCCAGCCCAGCTGCCAGATGGACACCACCAGCAACGCCGCGTTCACCCCCAGGTAGACGTACTGCACAGGCAGCCCCGTGGCGAAGTAGACGATGGAGGCGATGCCCGGCACCCCGCTGGCCGTGATGTCCTGCGGCAACAGGAACAACGTCCACCCGATGCCGTACAGCACCATGCCCACGGCAATCATCACATAATCCCGCACCTCGCGCATGGCGTTCGTCCGCAGCGGCGGGATGACACTCTGTCTCATTTCCATATCTTTCCTATGTTCCAAAAAAAAGCATCCGCCGGGGATGCTTTCCTTTCTTGTTCAAATACTTTTCGCCGGCCGCCCGCCTCAGATGGACAGCTCGCGCAACACGTTCATCAATTCCCGCTGGATGGGCTTGTTCTTCTTGATGGCCTTGACGAAGGGGACGTACACCACCTCGTCGTGGTCGATGCCAATCATCACGTTGCGCTGCCCCTCCATGATGGCGTCGATGGCCGCCGCGCCCAGGCGGCTGGCCAGGATGCGGTCGTGGGCCGTGGGGCTGCCGCCGCGCTGCAGGTGGCCCAGGATGGTGACACGCACATCATACTGCGGGTACTCGTTCTTCACGCGCTCGGCATAGTGCATCGCCCCGCCCGTCAGCTCGCTTTCCGCCACCAGCACGATGCTGCTGTTCTTCGACTTGCGGAACCCGTTCTTGATGAACTCCTCCAGTTGGTCCACCTCCGTGCTCACCTCCGGGATGATGGCGGCTTCCGCTCCCGACGCGATGGCCCCGTTCAACGCCAGGAAACCAGCGTCACGCCCCATCACCTCGACGAAGAACAACCGCTCGTGCGATGTGGCCGTGTCGCGGATTTTGTCCACAGCGTCCAGGATGGTGTTCAGCGCCGTGTCGTAGCCGATGGTCGTGTCCGTCCCGTAAAGGTCGTTGTCGATGGTGCCCGGCAGGCCGATGCACGGCACGTCAAACTCCTCGGCAAAGACGCGCGCCCCCGTCAACGAGCCGTCGCCCCCGATGATGACCAGCGCGTCGATGCCCTCTTTCTTCATGTTGTCGTAGGCAAGCTGGCGGCCTTCCGGCGTGGTGAACTCCTTGCAGCGCGCTGTCTTCAGGATGGTTCCGCCCAGTTGGATGATGTTGCTCACGTTCTGGCTCTTGAATTCCTTGATTTCTCCCGTCACCAGTCCCTTGTAGCCTCTGTATATGCCTTTCACGCCCAGCCCGTTGTAGATGGCGGCGCGCGTCACGGCGCGGATGGCGGCGTTCATGCCGGGTGCGTCACCGCCCGACGTCAAAATACCAATGCATTTAACTGCTCCCATGATGTATTTGTTTTTAGAGTGATGAATTATCGTCTTCGTTTGGCCGGTTGGCCCTTTCGACCCTGCAAAGATACGAAAAAGCAACCGTCGCCTGCATGATTTTGCATGAAATTGTTGTTGCTTTTTTCTTGTTTATAGTACGGTATTCTTACCTGCTTCTTTTGCCGGCTGGCAGTATGACATAGTTCTTTTTGTCTTTCCCGACTCCTTTCAACGTCAAAGACTTCCATGCGTCAGGCAGCAACGGCTCTTTTTGGATGATACCGTTTTCGGTCAAGTGCAAGCCCCCGAACCCGAATAGCACGGCCTGCAATAATCCTCCTGCACCAGTACAGAAATAAGGGTTGTTCGAGTAGGCCGATTCGGAAAGAGCCCCGAAGGGAGGTCGCTTGTTGGGCAAATAGCTTTTCTGGAAATACTCGTAGGCTTTCTTTTTGTCGCCCAACTTGGCATAGAGCACCGACAAGATGGCGTTCCCCATAGCCGGCCCGTTTTCGTGTATCTTAGGGGCGTAATAAACAAGGTTTGCCTCAATCGTTTCCTTGTCAGAAATGATGTCTAAGGGATAGCTTAACAGATTGACGTCGGCTTGCTTGATAATTTCCCCTTGATAGTTGCTGTTTTCTTTCAATACGCCGTTGTCATCGTAGTGGAAGCGAAGGTTGTCTGATACGGTCGTCCATGACGGATTGGCTTTTTCCCCCAGTTCTTTGGCGGCTTTGACCGCACATGCCAGCACGTATTTGGCCGACCCGTTCGTAAAGGCGTTATCGTCTACGTTGGGGGCAAACTCATTGGCTCCTACCACGTTGTTGATGGAATAACTGCCGTCGGCATTCCGCACGGCCCTGGATACCCAGAAGTCGGCAACGTTCTTCAATACCGGATAGCCTTCGTCGCGTAGCCAATCGATGTCTTTTGTCACGCAATAGTAATTCCAGAAGGCAATGCCGACGTCTGCTGTTATGTGATGTTCGAAAGTGCCCGTCAGACACCATGTCGGGGTTGCTTCTTCTCCCGTATCGTCCGATTCCCAGGGAAACATGCAACCTTCATAGCCGTATGAATAGGCTTTCTGACAGGCTTTGGCGAGGCGGTCATAACGATAGTCCACGCATGAGCGGGCCATTGCAGGGTTCAGCGCCAACAAGGGCGGGTACATCCAGATTTCCATGTCCCAGAATACGTGGCCGTTGTACCCCGTTGTCGAAGACAGTCCCATCGGAGGAATCCCCAAGCGAGTGTTTTCTCCTACGGAAGAATACAGGCTATAGAGAGCCAACCTAACGTCTTTTTGCGCCTCTATGTCGCCTTCTATCACGATGTCACTCTGCCACAGGCGTTCCCATTCCCGTTCATGTCCGTCCAGCAGTTCTTGGATGGTCGAGCGAAGGGCAAATACAGTCATTCGTTCGGCTTCGGCCCTCGGACTGGCAAAATCCTTGGATGAGCAGATGGCGCCTACCAATGCGAAACGGAAGGGCACATCTTTGGTCAGTTTGAGTTGGAAGTTCATCCCCTGCGCTTCGGGCGCATAGATTTCTTGGGGAACGCCTTCGAACAAGAAGCCTGTGCAAGTGGCAAGGTCTTGCATCTTTGTCCGGCTTTGGGCTTGGGATACATAAACGGGCATTCTGATGCTGCCGTCTTGCAACACTTTGTATGCCGTGGAAGTTTTTTTCAGTTCCGCCGGGAATGCGGTTGTGCTGGAAACCTCTAAAACGATGTCTTTCCGAGGGATGATTTCTACTTGCAACAGGCCCATGTAGGGCAACTGCCGCAAGGCGCGCAGTGAAGACTTGACGAAAGCCTTGCCTCCTGCGGAGAAGGATGTCTCCAAATAAGCCTTTTTCATATTCAAGGTCTGTTCCCAATCGGTTATGGACGATTCGGAGACGGTTTCGCCGTCTATCTTGAGCGTCAATTGGGCGAAGTTTGGGCCGCGCACGATGCGGCTGACGCCTTCTCCCCGGTCGTCTTCTTTGTCGTACACGCCGTTCAGTATAATCTCTGATACGTCAAAGAGGCCCGAGCCGCTGACAATTCCGATTCTGCCGTTGGCTACCATGACTCCATTGTAGTTCTCTTGGCTATGGGCGGTGATGGACCAGCCTTCAGCCTCTTGCCCTTGCACGGCCAAAACGGAGCACAGGCATAGCAGGGCGATAGTGAGCATTTGTTTCATTATTTGTGGATGTTTTGAGTTTCTGTTGAAAGGAATGTTTGGATGGTTTGCGAGATTTCTTCCATCAGCCATTTGGGGGTCGAGGTGGCGCCGCACACGCCGACGGACTTGGCATCCGCCAACAGCGGGCCGTCTATCTCGGCGGCGTTGTCAATCAGGTGCGAGTTAGGGTTCACCTTCCGGCATTCGCTGAACAGCATCTTGCCGTTGGAGCTTTTCTTCCCGCTGACGAAGAATATCAAGTCGTGTGATGCGGCAAACTCGCGGATGTTCGGAATCCGGTTGGCCACTTGCCGGCAGATGGTATCGTAATATTGGAAAGAGATTCCCGGCTTGATGTGTTCTTGGATGTATTCCACGATTTCCCGGAACTCGTGCAGCGACTTGGTGGTCTGCGAATAGAGGCGTATGCTCCGGCCGAAGTCCAGTCGTTTGGCTTCTTCCAGGCTTTCTATGACGATGGCTCGGCCTGCGGTCTGCCCCACCAATCCCAATACCTCGGCGTGTCCGCTTTTGCCGTAGATAACAATCTGCTTCTGCGGGTCGTCGTCGCGGTTGTATTCTTGCTTGATGCGCTTCTGCAATTGCAATACGACGGGGCACGTGGCGTCTATGATTTCGATGTTGTTCCGCCGGGCCGTCTCGTAGGTTTCGGGCGGTTCGCCGTGGGCGCGGAGCAGCACTTTGGCGTTGTGCAGGCGGCTGAACTCGTCGTGGTTGATGGTGACGAGGCCCAGACGCTCCAGACGCTCCACCTCGCGGCTGTTGTGCACGATGTCGCCCAGGCAATAGAGCGTGCCTCCCTTCGCCAGTTCTTCCTCGGCCTTGCGGATGGCGTTTACCACGCCGAAGCAGAAGCCGGAGCTTTTGTCTATTTCTACGTTTGCCATATTATGAAATGAAGAATTAAGAATGAAGAACTAAGAATTACGTTTCGTTAGCCTGCTCGTATGCCCGGCAAATTCTTCATTCTTCATTAAACCTTATTCTCCTGCCACTTTTCTGTATTGCGCCAGCAGCCACTCCTTCTGCTCTTCTATGCTCATCGCTCCGTTGTCCAGCAGCAGGGCGTCGTCGGCGCGGCGCAGGGGGCTGACGGCGCGGTGCTGGTCGATGTCGTCGCGCTGTTTCACGTTGGCCAGGATGTCGGTATAGTCGGCGGGCTGGCTCTTGGCTTTCAGTTCGTCGTAGCGGCGCTGGGCGCGGATTTCGGGTGAGGCGGTGACGAACACTTTCAGTTCGGCGTCGGGGAAGACGGTGGTGCCGATGTCGCGCCCGTCCATCACGATGCCCTTCTCGCGCCCCATCTCCTGTTGTTGGGCCACGAGGGCCTGGCGCACGAAGGGCAGGGCGGCCACGGGGCTGACGTGGGCTGACACTTCCATCGAGCGGATGCGGTCTTCCACGTCCGTGCCGTTCAGGCAGGTGGTCGGCCGTCCCGTTTCTGGGTTCAGGCGGAAAGAGATGCGTATGCGGTCCATCTCCCGCTCCAGGCGGTCAGTGTCTATTTGCCCGTCTGCCCGGAAAAGCCCGTTCTCCAGGCAGTAGAGGGTGACGGCGCGATACATGGCGCCGCTGTCGATGTAGATGTAGCCTATTTCCCGAGCCAGGTCTTTGGCCATGGTGCTTTTCCCGCAGGAGGAGAAGCCGTCGATTGCGATGGTTATCTTTTTCATGTGCTGAAATTTTTGCCAAAGATACGGCATTATCTTCTAATATGGACGCAAGTCAGACAGATTTTCGCGGATTCCTGCCTGGCTGGCGCGTGGTTTCTACATTCTCTTCCTGTACGTCATGGCCGCCACGAGGCAGAACAGGATGGCAAAACCGGACAACGCCGTATACTGCCCCCAAAGGTCGGCCACGGTGGCTCCTTTCAGATAAACCGAGCGCATGATTTCGATGAAATAGCGCGGCGGGATGGCGTAGGTGATGCACTGCGCCCACCGGGGCATGGAGGCAATAGGCGTGAACAGACCTCCCATCAGCTGGAAGATGACGATGAAAGCAAACATCACGAAGATGCTCTGCAGGATAGTGGTCGATTGGTTGGCGATGGACACGCCCAAGCCGGACATGACAAGGCTGAACAGGACAGCCGCCAGATAAATGTTCGCAATATTCCCTTCCGGCACCAGTCCGTAGACCAGCCAACCGATGAGCATCCCTACCGTTACGACAAGGATACCTGCCACCCAATAAGGTATCAGTTTCGACAAAACGAACTCCAACCGCCCCACCGGTGTGACATTCATCGCTTCGATGGTGCCGGTTTCCTTCTCGCTAACCAGATTGAGAGTAGGCAGGAACCCGCAGATGATGATGAGCAGCACCACCATGAGTGCCGGTATCATGTAGTTGCGGAAGTTGAGCGTCGGATTATACAGGTTGAGGACGGAGGTCTCCTGTATCGGTACGGTGACGCCTTGTTCCTCTTGCCAGCGTGAAAGAGTATTGACGATGGACATCGTGGCGTATTGCGTGCCCAATGTCCCCTTCGTTGCATTCACACCATTAGCTTTTATGTCCAGTGCAGGCTTCTCGCCGTTGATTAAGTCCTTCAGATAATCTTTCGGGATGGTAACAAGGACATCCGCATTTCCGTCCTCTATCTGCCGGAACGCTTCATCATAACTGAAATAGCAACCCGTTACGGACAAATACTCTGATGCATCCATGTCTGCTATCATGCGGCGGGAGAGCTCCGTGCGGTCATTGTCTACTACGGCTATACCTACATTCTTCACATCCAGCGTCGCCACGAGAGGGATAATCAGCATGACCAAAACAGGCATGCCTACTATCAGGCGGGGGATGATAGGGCTGCGCTTCATCAGCGCCACTTCTTTCCTGAGCAGTATCTTCAATGTATTTGCATTCATACAGCCTTCATTTTTTAGCGTTAAACTTCTTGATGGCCAAAGCCAATACGGCCAATGTCATTCCCGACAAGACCAAGACTTCAGTCAGCACATATCCGACGGGAAGTTGCTGAATCATTAATACCCGCATGGCTGAAATATACCAGCGTGCCGGAATGATGCACGAAAGCCATTGCAGAGCCAACGGCATGTTCTCCACCGGAAATATCATGCCGGACAGCAACACCACGGGAATCATAAACATCACACCGGAAACAAGAAGAGCGGAGACCTGTGTAGAGGCAATGGTGGAAATAAGCAGTCCCAATGCAAGGGCAAGAACCACATACAGGATGGTTACCCATATCACATTGATGACGCTGAAGGAGAAAGGCAGACCCAACACAGTATAGCTCAACACCAGCACCAGTGTCAGGATGATGCACGAGAGCAGGAAGTAAGGCACCAATTTGCCAAGAATGATTGTCCGGGGACGAACGGGAGAGACCAACAGCAGGTTCATCGTGCCGGCCTCCTTCTCGCTGACAATGGACACGGAGGTCATCATGGCACAAATCAGGATGAATATCATGCCCATGATGCCGGGAACAAAATTATAGGCACTTTTCAGTTGCGGATTATAAAGCGTGTCCGTCACAATCGGCACGCCTGCCGTACCTTGGCTAATGACATTCTCTATGTAGGCTGTGGAGGTCTGTGCCATATTGGTATTGGAAGCGTCCACGACAATCTGATGTTTCAGCCGGCCGTCTTCTGTGCGGAACACTACAGCGGCATCCGCCCGGCCTTTCCGAAGAACACTTTCCACTTCGCGATAAGGCACGATGCCTTCAAACGTGAAATAGGAATTGCTGCGGAAGCGGTCTATAATCTGTTTGGTCTCGTCTGTATGCTGCTCCACCACGGCAACAACTTTTACATTGTTGACCTCGGTGGAGATGGCGAACCCGAAGAGCAACAGCAACACAACAGGCATGACCAGCACGACCGTCACCGTGCGGAAGTCGCGCAGGAGGTGAAGCACCTCTTTCTTTATGAGTGATTGGAATATAGACATAACATTCGCTTTTTATGGTCTGTTTAATCTCCCCTTTTCGCATCTTTCGCCACAATGCGAAATACCTCGTCCATGGTTCCGGCTTGATACTGCCGTTTCAATCCTTCCGGGCTGTCCAAAGCCTCGATACGTCCGTCCACCATGATGGAGACGCGGTGGCAATATTCAGCCTCGTCCAGATAATGGGTGGTGACGAAGACGGTCATACCTTCCGAGGATGCCCGGTATATCATTTCCCAGAACTTGCGCCGGGTGGAAGGGTCAACGCCTCCCGTCGGCTCGTCCAGAAAAACGATGTCCGGCGCATGAAGCGTGGCTGCCGTAAAGGCCAGTTTCTGCTTCCAGCCGAGGGGGATTTCCTTTACCAAGACATTCCGCAAGTCTTCCATGCCTAAGGCTTTGAATACTTCGCCGGTCTTCTCCTTTATCTTCCGTGAAGACATGCCATAAATGGTGGCAAAGAGGTTCAAATTCTCCCACACGGTCAGGTTCTCGTAGAGGGAGAATTTCTGGCTCATGTAGCCGATGTGCCGTTTGATGTCCTCCGCCTGACGGAGGATGTCGTACCCGGCCACGGTACCGCTGCCCGACGTAGGATAGCTGAGCCCGCACAACATGCGCATGGCGGTGGTCTTGCCCGCCCCGTTCGCCCCCAAGAATCCGAATATCTCACCCCGGCGTACTTGCAATGTGATATGGTCAACGGCGGTGAAACTCCCGAATTTCTTGGTGAGGTCTTTCACTGATATTACTATTTCCTTATCCATCGTCTTTAGCCAATTTAATGAACAAATCTTCTATATTCCCTTTGGCCGGCCAGATGCGGACATCTTCCAGACCTTTCTGCCGGAGTCTGCTTGCTGCATCGTCCGGATTGAAGCCATCGCCCGCCACAACATGCAGAGCGGCTCCGAAGGTGTAGCAGTCTTTCACCCCTGGCAACGTACGCAGAGCTTCCAAAAGCGGATACATGTTTCCGGACGAAGCGTTGTAAAGGTTCTTGTCCATGCCTTCAATCAATCTGCCAGGTGTATCCACATCCAAAATCCTTCCTCTGTTTATCAGGGCGATGTGTTCGCAACGCTCGGCCTCGTCCATGTAGGAAGTGGAGACGAGTATCGTGATGCCTTTCTCTTTCAGCGTAGCCAGCATGTCCCAGAATTCGCTGCGCGACACGGCATCCACTCCGGTGGTAGGTTCGTCCAGCAGAAGGACCTTCGGACGGTGTATCAGCGCACAACTCAGGGCGAGCTTCTGCTTCATCCCTCCGGATAAGGCTCCTGCCCGGCGGTTGGGGAACTTCCTCAGCTGGTCGAATATCGGGGCTATCAGGTCGAAGTTGTCCTTGACGCTCACTCCGAACAGCGAGGCGAAGAAGTGCAGGTTCTCATCCACGGTAAGGTCTGGATAAAGCGAGAATTTCTCCGGCATGTAGCCTATCTCCGTACGCAGTTTCCGATAATCCTTCACCACATCCCGACCCGCCACGGTGGCGGTGCCTTCGTCCGGAGTGAGCAAAGTGGTCAGTATCTGATACAATGTGGTCTTCCCCGCACCGTCCGGGCCGATAAGACCGAACAAGGAGCCTTCGGAGACGGAAAGGCTTACGTGGTCGAGAGCCGTGAGCCGGCCGTATCGCTTGGTGACTTCTTTTATATCTATCAGGTCGTTCATGAGAATGTTTTTTTATTTGAGTGTAAAATTGAAATCATCCCCTCTTGCACCTCCGTCCAGCCAAGGCAGTGCCTCCGTCCAGCCAAGGCGATGCCTCCGTCCAGCCAAGGCAATGCCATCGTCCAGCCAAGGCGGCTGGTAAGTTTTAGAGACGTACCTCCCCATACTGCCCAAGCTTTAGCCGGCCATCGTTTTCTACCGCAACTTTCACGGCATAGACGAGGTTGGCTCTCGTGTCCTGCGTCTGGATGGTCTTGGGGGTGAACTCGCTTTCCTGGGCTATCCAGATAATCTTTCCCGCATATTCATATTGCTCGTCCCCGCCGAAGTCGGCTATGACAGTCACCTCTTGCCCGATTCGGATGTGAGCCAGTTGGGAGGCCGTAAAGTAACTGCGGAGATAGATGCCGTTCAAGTCTGCCATTTTGAAAAGCGGCTTTCCCGGTGTGGCATATTCGCCCTGTTCGGCATATTTCTGAAGGACTGTTCCGGTTATCGGTGCGGTGATGCGGCTTTTGCGTATCTGCTCTTCTATCTGTTCTTTCTGGTATTGCAGGGCAGAAGCACTTTCCGTGATGGAACTGCGGTTCTTGTCCAGCGTAGAAAGCAAGCCTTCCAACTGTCCGCGCAAGGTTCTCAACTGCGCGTTGGCGTCATCGCTTTGTTTCTGAGTGGCGGCTCCATTGGCCAGCAGACGTTTAATGCGGTCGCATTCATTCTGCTGGTGGGCAATCTGCGACCTTAATGCGGCCGCCTGTGCCGCGATGTTGGGCGATGACTTCTCGGTTGACAGCTGTTGGCTGTGCAGTTGTTTCCGCTGGAGCGAGAGCAGCGTGGTGTCCACCAGTCCTACTTGTTGGCCGATGGCGAGGCTGTCTCCTTCCTCGATGGCGAGCGACACAATCTTTCCTCCGGTTTCCGCTGATACGGTCACGGTGTTGGCTTCGAAAATGCCGGTGGCATCATACTTCTCTTTATGGCGGCAGGAAGCCAGAGCTATAAGGAGGATTACGGATAATAAGGTTGTCTTTTTCATCGATTCAGTGTGTATTTAAGTTGATAGATACTTTGCAAGAGTTGGATTTCATGATATGAGGCTGTCAGGCGGGCTTGCTTCTCATCCGTCAGCTTGGTCAGCAGACCGGTAATGTCTGTCACGCCGTTGTCCAACTGCGATTCGGCAGCTTTCCGTACGTTGGTGCGCAATTCCACAATCCGGTCGTTCTCCTTCATGACGGCTTTCAACTCGTCTATACGGTCCAGTTGCGAGCGGGTCTTCAGGTTGGTGTTGAACAGGAACACGTCACGTTCCACGGCTATGTGGTCCGACGACAGGCGCAGTTTCCGTCTGTCATTCTTTTTATGATAGAAAGCTCCTATGTTCCATGACACTTTCAATCCCGCCAGGATGTTGAAAGAAAGGTCACGGTTCATCATGCTCTCGAAATAGTCGAAGCCCGGATAGCCGTAGTAAGCTTGGGCAAACAACCCGATTTTTGGCATTGTGCTTGCCGTGATGCTTGCGTTCCTTGCCTCGTTGGCCTGTAGTTGTGCCTCGAAATGCCTCAGTTCCGGACGGTCGGGCATCAGACTTTGCGGGATAGAGGCATCCGGCTTCAGCAATTCCTCCCCGACAAGACCCTTTCCCGTGAACAGTTCAAGTATTTTCCGGTAACTCTTCGAGCTACTTTCGGCTTGGATAAGTTGTTGGGCAGTACTGAGGTATTGCGCCTCCACCCTATCCACATCACTTTGCATGGCGGTGCCGTTCTTTTGCATGACCCGTAGTTTGTCAAGGTTGGCCTGGAGCAATGCCTGGGTGTTGCTGATTTGTTTGATTTGTTCCTCCATGAGCAGTATTCCAAAATACAAATCCTCCACACGTTCGCGGATGGCATAAAGCTGGACATCCAAGGCAGTTTGCCGCTCAGCATCCTCGGCACGTTCAATCTTCCGTCCGGTTTTCGATGTGCCTCCGTCCCAAATATGCTGGCTGATGTCCGCACCTATCTTATATTGCCATTCGTTCAGTCCGGAAATGTTCGCCCCTGCCTGACTGACGATTCCTGCCAGCGACTCTGGGAAAGAAGGCGTTGTATTCTGAACGGTGCCTTGTGCATACACATTGATTTGAGGCAGCCAGCTTTTGTTGATATCCGACAGGTTCGCGTCTTTTGTTTGCGCAAGCAAATCATACTTCCGGATGAGCGGATAGTTGTCTTGCGCAAGCTTGACGCACTCTTCCAATGTCACTTGGGCGGACAGACGGACACTTGCGAACAGTGACAATGTCAAGAACAGATACTGTTTCCACATAATCAATTGATTTTAAGTTTCTCCAAAATAGTCTTTACATTCTCTCTCTTGCGCCGTGCCAGGAACTCCTCGTAATCTCCATAGGCACTCCCTATGGCTCCGTAAACAATAGGAGCCGCCATGAACGGGAACACATTGAGCGATACTATGTCAATCAGCAGCATCCGCGCATCGACTCGGCGGCAAAGCCCTTTGGTGGCATATTCGTCAATCTCTTGCTGCAGATTGTCCAAAACTTCATTCACAACACTCTGTACGTTTCTTTTCATCGTGTCAACCTGTTCCGGACGGGAGAGCACTTCATTGACGATGAACCTCGGCAAATCCCGGTTGGCGGAGATGAAGTCAAAATGCCGTTCGATTCCCTGCCGGATTCTCTCTTCCAGAGGCAGATTGGCATCACCGACGGCACTCAACAGAATATCGGCCAGCATGTTTATCTTCTCCGACACAATCCGCTCAAAAAGTTTGTCCTTTGTCCTGAAATAATAATGGAGCATGGCATGGGTCACGCCAGCCGCTTCGGCTATAGATGCCGTTCTTGCACCGGCATATCCCTTTTCAAAGAATTCTTTTTCTGCCGCTTGAAGGATTTTTGTCTCTGTGTCTTGCAAAAGTATGCGCTTTTTCCGGAACAGGCAAGCAGTCGATAGGGAATTTCCGATAGATTAACATTTATGCCCCTTGTCCATTTTTCATCACGGCTCTAGTACTTATGCGGTAGTACTTCAATACTCGTGCGGAAGTATTGGAGTATTGCTTAAGTATTACTGGCGGGAGGATGCAGCGCAGGCGGAGGAGTACTGGAACTGCCGGTATGAGCCTTTTATAATCAGTGTTTTGGAGAAATGAGGAGGTTGTCGGGACAGAAAAAAGCATATTTCTATACTAAGATAAGCGGAAAAACGCTATATTTGCCACAAAAGGAACACTTATTAGCCGATTGTGCCGAGTTATGGAAGTGAAGAAATCGCTCGAAGCGGATTTAGAACAATATCGCACCACGTGGCTGCTGGTCGGCTTGGTGGTGGCGCTCTCTGTTTTGTTTGTCGCTTTCGAGTGGACGGGGCGCACCGAGGAGCCGGACTTGGAGGCTTTGCTTTCCGACTTGGTGTTTGAAGAAGAACTCGAAGTCCCGTTGGTGGAGCAACCTGAGGTTCTTCCTCCGCCGCCTGTGGCGCCTGCCGCGCCGGAAGTGGTGACGGTAGCGGAAAATGATGCCGGAGTGGAAGAGCCACCAGCCGAGGCTTTGGAGCAGATGGATGCGGCCTCTGCGGTTCCTTCTGTCTCCGTGGAATCGGGAAAAAGTGTGCCGGAAGAAAAGAAAGGACTGGTCATCGTGGACGAGTTGCCCGAGTTTCCCGATGGAGGGCAGGCGGGGCTAATGCGTTACCTGACGCAGCACATCCGTTATCCGGCCTATGCGCAACAGCGCAACCTGCAGGGCTACGTCGTCTGTCAGTTCTTGGTGGGCGAAGACGGCAGCATCTCAGACGTGCGTGTGTTACAAGGCGTCCATCCGGTGCTGGACAACGAGGCCGTGCGGGTGCTCCGCGTAATGCCCCGTTGGAAGCCGGGGCGGTTGCGAGGGAAACCAGTGCGTGTGTGCTACTCCTTGCCAGTCGTGTTCAAGTTGCAATGATGTTTTAGTTTAATCCTATATACAGATATATAAAATAAGTATATGTTTACGACCACAGAATTATTAGAGAAGATAAATGCCCACCTTGTCGGGCTGAAGTTTGCCCGCCAGCCGCAAGGCTTATACGAACCGGTGTCTTACGTGCTCTCGTTGGGCGGGAAGCGCATCCGTCCAGTGCTGATGCTGATGGCCTATAACCTGTACCGCGACGATGTGGAACGCATCTTAGCGACGGCAACGGGCATTGAGGTGTACCACAACTACACGCTGTTGCACGACGACGTGATGGACAAGGCTGACATGCGCCGTGGAAAGCCCACCGTCCACAAGGTATGGAATGAGAACACGGCCATCCTCTCCGGTGACGCCATGTTGGTGCTGGCTTACCAGTTCATGTCACAGTGCGACTCGGCTTATTTGAAGGAAGTGCTGGACTTGTTCAGTCTTACGGCCTTGGAAATCTGCGAAGGACAACAGATGGACATGGACTTCGAGACCCGTAAGGACGTGACGGAAGCGGAATATTTGGAAATGATTCGCCTGAAGACGTCGGTTCTCCTGGCCGGCAGCTTGAAGATAGGAGCCGTATTGGCGGGCGCGACGGCCGAAGACGCCCGGTGCCTGTATGATTTCGGCGTGAACCTGGGCATTGTTTTCCAACTGAAAGATGACTTGCTGGACGTGTATGGCAATCCGGACGTCTTCGGCAAGAATATCGGGGGGGATATCCTCTGTAACAAGAAGACCTACCTGTTGATAAAGGCTTATGAGCAGGCCGATGAAAACCAGCGCCGCGCTCTGGATGCGTGGATAGACGCAGAAACTTATGAGCCGAAGGAGAAAATCGGGGCCGTGACCGCGTTGTACGACGAGATTGGCGTAAAAGGGCTCTGCGAGAATCTGATGGGCGAATACCTCTCCAAAGCCCGTGCGGCTTTGCAGGCCGTGGATGTGCAGCCGGAGCGGAAGCGTTTCCTGGAGGAACTGATGGATAAGTTGACGGTTCGTCAGTCTTAGAATGAAAGAAAGTGTTTAATACGGTAAAGAAAAATAGAGAAGAATGCCTTACAGACGCTTGCCGAATACAGACCAGGCCCGGATTCGTTCGCTCAAGGCGATAGCAGAAAAGGCGGGGAGATATAGCGTATATGACTTGGCGGTCTCGTTGAAAACCTCGCGGGACATTTGTAACTTTCTGCCCAAGTTCGAGGCCGCACATATATATTATACGGAGTGCTATGCCCGCCAGTCCCAAGCGGCACCCAAACACCAGCAGCATGCCAAGATGGCCCGTCTGTATGTCTCCCACTTTATCCAGGTGCTCAACCTGGCCGTGGTGCGCAATGAAATCCGGGCGGCGCATAAGTCCCTCTATGGTTTGGATGCCCAGAATAACGTGGTGCCCGACTTGTCTTCCGAACTTGCTTTGGCCGAGTGGGGGCGGAAAATTATTGAGGGAGAGACACGGCGCACGTCGCAAGGCGGCGTGCCCATCTACAATCCTACGATTGCCAAGGTAAGGGTGCATTACGACATCTTTATGGAAAGCTACGAGAAGCAGAAAAACCTGCAAGCGCTGACTGCCCGTAGCCTGGAGCAACTGGCTTCCATGCGCGCCGAAGCGGATGCCCTGATACTGGACGCTTGGAACCAGGTGGAGAAGAAATACGAAAAAGTGATTCCTGCCGAAAAGCGGATGGAACTTTGTCGGGAATACGGGCTGATTTATTATTATCGTACCGGGGAAAAGAAACAGGAGGCAAGCGTATGAGACTGGTCGATTCACATTCCCATCTTTTCCTGGAGGAGTTTGAAGAAGACTTGCCGCAGGTGATAGAACGTGCCCGGCAGGCGGGCGTTTCCCACATCTTCATGCCTAATATTGACAGCACGACCCTTGCGCCGTTGCAGCAGGTCTGTGCCGCCTATCCCGGTTATTGTTTCCCCATGATAGGGCTGCATCCTACATCCGTAAACGCGGATTATGAAGCGGAACTGGCCGTGGTGGAGCGACAATTGCGTTCGGGTTATCCTTACGTGGCCGTAGGGGAAATCGGGATGGACTTGTATTGGGACAAAACCTTTGAAGGTCAACAGCGGATAGCCTTGGAGCGCCAACTGCGCTGGGCCTTGCAGTATGATTTGCCGGTGGTGATTCATTGCCGGCAGGCATTTGACGAAATCTTCCAGGTGATGGAATCCTATCTCGACACCTCTTTGCGCGGCATCTGGCATTGCTTCTCCGGGACGGAAGAGGAGGCTCGGCGCGCCCTTTCCTTTCCAGGCTTTTTGTTGGGCGTCAATGGGGTGCTGACGTTCAAAAAGTCGGCTCTTCCAGAGGTCTTTCGTGGTGTTCCCTTAGAGCGGATGGTGCTGGAGACGGACTCCCCTTATCTGGCTCCTGTGCCCCACCGTGGGAAAAGAAACGAGAGCGCCTTCGTGAAAGATACCCTGTTGAAGTTGGCGGAAATAGTGGGAGAACACCCCAGTCGGGTGGCCGAAATCACCTCGGAAAACGCCTTGAGAATGTTCGGACAATGCAGATAGGTCTCTTTATTCCTTTAAAATATATTAAAAAGAAGCCTCTCTGCCGATAAAACTTTTTAGGATGCGAAGAAAGAAAAAAAAATAAACTACTTTTGCACCCGAAAAACGAAGGCGGTGCATCAGTACCCTTCCTTCGGGTTGACATAAGGAAAGATGCTCGAGTGGTTGAAGAGGCACGCCTGGAAAGCGTGTATACCCCAAAAGGGTATCCGGGGTTCGAATCCCCGTCTTTCCGCAAAGTTAGCTTTTATACCGTATTTCAGAGGGCGCATCATTTTGGTGCGCCCTTTTTTGTCCTTGTCTTTTGCCGAGTTCTTGCCTTTGCCAAGGTTCGCAGTGTTTTCCTTTTCAAATGATAATTTTAGTCTTTATATCGTGCTCGCGTTAAGTATGTGGGGAGGCTCATTGGGGAACATTTTGTTTCACTGCATTGGAACATTTTGTTTCACTGCGACGAAACAATGTATTTCACTATGAAGAAACAATGTGTTTCGTGCTGCGGAACAAAGTGTTTCACCGTAGTGGGACGAAAGTGGAATAGCCAAATACTTTCCGGTCGGGGACGGAATATCGGGGAAAAGCGTTACCTTTGCAGTCCGTTAGAGGAAATATCGGACAATCATGCAGAAACAATCCCTTTTAGGTATGACGCTTGCCGAACTGCGGGCGGTAGTGAAAGAACTGGGCATGCCTGGCTTTTCCGCCGGGCAGATTGCTTCGTGGCTTTACGGCAAGCAGGTGTCGTCGGTGGACGAGATGACGAATTTGTCGCTGAAACACCGCGCCTTGTTGTCGGAACGCTATGATGTGGGGCGGGAAGCGCCAATGGATGCCATGCGTTCTGTGGACGGTACGGTGAAGTATCTCTACCGGGCGGGCGAAGGTCATTTCGTGGAGGCTGTCTATATTCCGGACAACGACCGCGCCACGCTGTGCGTGTCGTCGCAGGTGGGCTGCAAGATGCATTGCCAGTTCTGCATGACTGGCCGGCAGGGCTTCTCCGCGAACCTGACGGCCGGGCAAATTATCAATCAAATTCTGTCGTTGCCCGAATGCGGCCGCCTGACCAACGTCGTCATGATGGGCATGGGCGAACCTTTGGACAACCTGGACGAGGTGCTGAAAGTGCTGGACATCCTGACCGCCCCCTATGGCTTTGGCTGGAGCCCCAAGCGCATCACGTTGTCGACCGTCGGGCTGCGCAAGGGCTTGCGCCGCTACCTGCAGGAGACGGACTGCCACCTAGCTGTCAGCCTGCATTCGCCCGTACCGGCGCAACGGGCTGCGTTAATGCCGGCCGAGCGGGCTTTTCCCATCACGGACATCGTGGACGAACTGCGGCAGTACGACTTCAGCAAGCAGCGCCGCCTGTCTTTCGAATACATCCTGTTCAAGGGCGTCAACGACTCGGTGGCTCATGCGAAGGAATTGCTGAAACTGTTGCGCGGGCTCGACTGCCGCATCAACCTTATCCGTTTCCATGCCATCCCGGGTGCGGGCCTGGAGGGATGCAGCCCCGAAGAGATGACGGCTTTCCGTGATTACCTGACCTCGCACGGGCTGTTCACTACCATACGCGCCTCGAGGGGCGAGGACATCTTTGCGGCTTGCGGCATGTTGTCTACGGCGAAGATGGAAGAAAAAAATGGGAATTAATATAAATTATCACTGCCATTGTGGCAGATGTACCGCATTCTTCGTAATTTCGCCTGCTTGCCTTTGAGGGGGCGTTGCGCGCAAGCGTGGAAGGAATGGTACTAACGCATTAAATAAATAACCGGAGATGGAAGAAAACAAGATAAAAATAGGAATAACGCAAGGCGATATAAACGGAGTAGGGTATGAGGTGATTCTGAAGACATTCGCCGACCCAGTCATGTTCGAACTGTGCACCCCGGTGGTCTACGGCTCGCCCAAGGTGGCCGCCTACCATCGCAAGTCGCTCGACCTGCCCACCAATTTCAGCATTGTCTCTTCGGCAGCCGAGGCCGCCGAAGGGCGGCTGAGCGTGGTGAACTGCACGAACGACGAGGCGAAGGTGGAGTTTTCTAAGGCCGACCCCGAAGCGGGGAAGGCAGCCTTGGATGCGCTGGAAACGGCGATGGAGGAGTATCGCAAGGGGCTGATAGACGCCATCGTGACCGCCCCCATCAACAAGCACACCATCCAGTCGGAGCAGTTCGCCTTCCCGGGCCACACTGAATACATTGAGCAACGGTTGGGCGACGGCGCGAAAGCGCTGATGATACTGATGAAGGGTGACCTGCGCGTCGCGTTGGCGACGGGTCACGTCCCCGTCAACCGGATAGCTCCCACGCTCACCCAGGAACTGCTGAAGGAGAAACTGGCCATATTCCACCGTTCGCTGAAGCAAGACTTCGGCATCAGCGCCCCGCGCATCGCGGTCTTCTCGCTGAACCCCCACGCCGGGGACGGCGGCCTGCTGGGGACGGAAGAGGAAGAAGTGATTATCCCCGCCCTGAAAGAAATGAGCGCCAAGGGCATCCTGTGCTATGGACCTTATCCGGCTGACGGGTTCATGGGTTCCGGCAACTTCACCCGTTTCGACGGCATCCTGGCCATGTATCACGACCAGGGCCTGGCTCCGTTCAAGGCGTTGGCGATGGATGAAGGCGTGAACTTCACAGCGGGTCTGCCGGTGGTGCGGACTTCCCCGGCCCACGGAACGGCTTACGACATTGCCGGCAAGGGCATCGCCTCGGAAGACTCCTTCCGCCAGGCCGTTTACGTCGCCATCGACGTCTTCCGCAACCGTCAGCGCGCCAAGGCAGCCGCAGCCAACCCCTTGCGCAAGCAGTATTACGAGAAACGGGATGACAGCGACAAACTGAAACTCGACGCGGAAAAAGATTGAAAGCTATGACAAAAGCAGAAATACAGCAAGTCAAACTGCGCTTTGGCATCATCGGCAACAACGAAGGCCTGATGCGGGCCATTGATGTGGCTATCCAAGTGGCGCCGACCGACTTGTCCGTGCTCATCACCGGCGAGAGCGGCGTGGGAAAGGAAAGTTTCCCCCAGATTATCCACCAATACAGCCGCCGCAAGCACGGGCAATACATTGCCGTCAACTGCGGTGCCATCCCGGAAGGAACCATCGACTCCGAACTCTTCGGGCACGAGAAGGGCGCCTTCACAGGCGCCATCGGCGAGCGGAAAGGCTATTTCGGCGAAGCCAACGGCGGAACCATCTTCCTGGACGAGGTGGGCGAATTGCCGTTGCCTACCCAGGCCCGCCTGCTTCGTGTGCTGGAGAGCGGCGAATTCATCAAAGTGGGCTCGTCCAAGGTGGAGAAGACCGACGTGCGCATCGTGGCCGCCACCAACGTCAACCTGCGGCAGGCCATTGCCGACGGGCGCTTTCGCGAAGACCTGTATTATCGCCTGAACACGGTGCCTATCCAGATTCCGCCCCTGCGCGGACGGGGCGAAGATGCGCTCCTCTTGTTCCGGAAGTTCGCTTCTGACTTTGCCGAGAAATATCACATGCCGGCCATCCAACTGACGGATGAGGCCAAGCAAGTGCTGCTGGCTTACTCCTGGCCGGGCAATGTGCGCCAGTTGAAGAACATCACGGAGCAGATATCCATCATCGAGACCAACCGCGACATTACAGCCCCCATCTTGAGGAACTACCTGCCCGAACAGGAGAACGTCCAGCATCTGCCCGCCTTGGCGGGCCGGCGGGAGAAGAGTTTCGAGAGCGAACGCGAAATCCTGTACCAGGTGTTGTTCGACATGCGGCAAGATGTGACCGAACTGAAGAAACTGGTGCACACCATCATGGCCGAACGGGAGAACGCCGCCGTGGGCAACAAGCCGACCTATTACACAACTGCTCCTTCTGTCGTGCCCCAGCCGTTGGAGGCCAACGTGCCCACCATTATCCGACAGCCCGCAAAGCCCTCCGCAACCGTGGATGATGATATCCAGGACACGGAAGAATACGTGGAAGAATCGTTGTCGCTGGACGATGTAGAGAAAGAAATGATACGTAAGGCGCTTGAGAAACATCACGGCAAGCGCAAAAGCGCCGCCCAGGATTTGAACATATCCGAGCGCACCCTGTATAGAAAGATTAAAGAATATGGTTTGGATTAAGAGAATAATACCGGCTGTCGCCTTGGGAATGCTACCGTTCCTGGTGACCTCCTGCAAAGTGCAAATGGGACTTGCGCCCATCAGTTCTATTGACTATTCGAAAGTGAAGACGGTTTCCATAGCCGAGTTCCAGAACCATGCGGAGTATGTCTACGCCCCTTTGGTCATTGAGTTCAATCAACGCCTGAAGGACATGTTCATCCAGCAGACCCGCCTGCAACTGGTCAACTCGGGCGGCGACCTGGAGTTGGACGGGGAAATCACCGGCTACAACCAGTATAACCAGGGTGTGGACGCCAGCGGATACTCTTCGGAAGTGAAGCTGACGCTGACCGTCAACGTGCGCTATGTCAATAATACCAACCACGAAGAGGACTTCGAACAGCAGTTCTCTGCTTTCCAGACGTATGACGCCAACCAACTCCTGACCGCCGTGCAGGACGAACTGATTACGCTGATGGTGAGGGATATTACGGAACAAATCTTTAACTCGACGGTAGCTAACTGGTAATGGCTTTGGCACTTTTGCAACAATGGATGAAGCATCCGGAACTTTTGGACCGAGAGACGCTGTCGGAACTGTGCGGGCTTTTGGACCGCTATCCCTATTTTCAGTCGGCGCGCTTGCTTTACTTGGAGAATCTGTATCTCTTGCACGATGCAAGCTGGGGCGACGAGTTGCGTAAAGCTGCTTTGTACGTGGCTGACCGGCGTATCCTGTTCCATCTGACGGAAGGCGGACGTTATGTGTTGCAACCGCAACATCATCCCGCATCCGGCAGGGACGTGGAAGAGCCGGGTGTTGACCGGACATTGGCGTTGATAGATGCTTTTCTGGCTAAGTCTCCGGACGAACAAGACCCCGTGCAACAGCCGGTTGGGTTGGACTACACCATGGACTACACCGCCTATCTGTTGCAAGAAGAGGCGGACGATGAGGGGAACGAGGAAACGCCCCAGTTGCGTGGCCATGAACTGATAGACGGGTTTATCCAGCAAAAATCGGAAGCTCCCTCCGAAACCCATGAAGAAAACGGGGAGACGGTTGTGAGCGGGGCTGAACTAGTGGCTGTGGACGGCTCTGAAGAAGGTCTGGATGAAAGTTGTTTTACGGAAACTTTGGCTAAAATCTATATCAAACAGCACCGATATGAGAAGGCTCTTGAAATTATTAAAAAGTTAAGTTTGAATTATCCAAAAAAAAACGCTTACTTTGCAGACCAAATCAGATTTTTGGAGAAATTGATTATTAACGCTAAATCAAAATAACAAAAATGTACGTACTATTAATTATCTTTATGCTGATTGCAGCTGTGTTGATGTGCTTCATCGTGTTGATCCAGAACTCTAAAGGCGGAGGCCTGGCTTCGAGTTTCTCTTCGTCCAACCAAATTATGGGCGTGCGGAAGACGACCGATTTCCTGGAGAAAGCAACTTGGGGATTGGCTGCAGCCATGGTAGTGATAAGCATCGCTTCGGCCTATGTGTTGCCCACGACTTCTGCAAAGAGCGATGTGATTTTGGAACAGGCCCAACAGGAAGAGAGCACGAATCCTTATAACATGCCTCTCGGGACGAATGCACCGCAGGCCGAAATGCCGGCCGCACCGGCAGATTCTGCTAACTAAGGAGGAGGCGTGCTGTCTTTAATGGAAAAAATAGAGAGGGTTGATGCCGCTGGTAGGCATCAACCCTCTTATTGTATATGTAAACTTTTAAGTGAAGAAGAAAATGACAGAACAACTGAAACAGAAGTTGAATGATTCCAAGGCAACCCGTTGGGGGGCGTTGGCGATTGTCGCGTTTACGATGATGGCGGCGTATTATGTGAACGACGTGGTTGCGCCGCTGAAGTCGATGTTGGAAGTGGACCTGGGCTGGACAAGCTCAGATTTCGGCTTCTATACGGGCGGTTATAGTTTCTTGAATGTGTTTTTCCTGATGTTGATATGGGGCGGCCTGATTCTGGACCGTTTCGGCATCCGTTTCACGGGTAGGCTGGCTACCATATTGATGGTGCTGGGCACTGCCTTGGAATATTATGCCATGACTGCCTTGGCTGAACCGGGGGCGCAACTGTTTGGATATTCAGAGATGTTCGGCTATAAAGTCGGGGTGTTCATGGCCTTTATTGGTTACTCCATCTTTGGGGTGGGCGCCGAGGTGGCCGGCATTACGGTGACGAAAATCATTGCCAAGTGGTTCCACGGCAAGGAATTGGCCACGGCCATGGGCGTACAGGTCGCTTTGGCTCGTATCGGTTCGCAGGCCGGGTATGCGGTAGCTATCCCGTTGGCCCGTTCGTTTGAAATCACGACTCCGGTCTTGGTGGGATTGGTGTTGCTGTTGGGCGGACTGATTGCCTTCTTCGTATTCGCGGTGATGGACCGGAAACTGGACAAACAACTGGAGGCGGAGTCTGTGGCTGCCGGCGGGACTGACCCGGCGGAGAAGTTCTCTTTCAAGGATGTGAAGAACATCTTGGTCAACCCGGGTTTCTGGTTGATTGCCTTGTTGTGCGTATTGTTCTATTCCTGTGTATTCCCTTTCCAGAAGTTTGCTTCCGAGTTCATGATTCTGAAGTATGGCATCAATGAAAACGTGGCCGGAACTTTCGCCGGGTTGCCTGCCTTGGGTGCCTTGTTCCTGACTCCTATTTTCGGCGGATATATTGACAAGCGTGGAAAGGCCGCTTCCATCATGCTGTTGGGTTCGGCCATGCTGATTGGGGTGCATTTCCTCTACGCTATTCCGGTTATTGATTATTGGCTGGTGGCCATCGTGCTGATGATTATACTTGGCATCGCTTTCTCCTTGGTGCCTTCGGCCATGTGGCCGGCTGTGGCCAAGATATTCCCGGTGAACCAGTTGGGTACGGCTTATGCGCTGATATTCTTCATCCAGAACATCGGTCTGTGGGGTATCCCGACCTTGATAGGCAAGGTGCTTGATGTTTATTGCATTGTCGGGCAGGACGAGACGGGTGGCAACATTTATGATTATACGGTTCCGATGTGCATCTTCACTGGCATTGCTTGCCTGTCGTTGTTGGTGGCTTTCCTGCTGAAGCGTGCCGACAGGAAGTATGGCTACCAGTTGGAAGAACCTAACATTCATTAAGGAGCGTGACGCTGACGGGATGAAACGTTCGTCGAGATTCAATCTGCTGGAGACTGTCCCGGTGCGCAGTGCGCACATCGTGACAGAGTGGGAGGGGGAGTGTGCTGTCTTGGCATACCCCCGTTTCAAGCGGGCGTGGGTGCGCCGTTTCTTCTTGCCCAAGGGCATGTCGCCTTTTATCCGTGTCCGTTTGGAAGAGCATGGCACGGCGGTGTGGAACCTGATAGACGGGCGGCGCACGGCGGGTGAAATCGTGTCGTTGCTGTCTTCCCATTTCGAGGGGGAGCCTGGTTATGCTTCCCGTGTCACTGCCTATCTGATGCAGTTGCAGAAGGACGGGTTCATCCGTTTGCTGGCATCGCCGGTGTAGTCCGGCCAAGTATAAACAAAAGAGGCACATCCAGCGTCGCCGGTTGGGATTCCGGACGCTGGATGTGCCTCTTTTGTTTTTTATCGTTCTACCTTTATCAGCCCTCCGGTGGTGGTGTCGAACAGTACTTGGATGGTGGAGTTCTTGTTGAACAGCACGGCTGCCAGGTATTCGATGGTGCCGAACTGGGTGACGGGCGTTTCTGTCTTCAACAGGGTGTTGTTGCCTTGCCTGAGCGTGATTTGCGCGCGGCCCGGCACCCGGTAGGCCACGCCTTCCAGCCCGTCTTCTTTTTTCTTCTTTTTGTTTCCGGTTTCCGGTTCGGGCGCCGGTTGCGGCAGCGGGTTGAGGTTGGCTATGTCGAGGTAGTAAGGTTCTCCGGCCAGGTCGTCTTCATCCAGCAGGCCCAGCTTGCGTGAGAACCGGAAGAGCACCTTGCCTGTCATTTCGGCGGGGACTGCTTTGAGGTGGACAATTTCGGTCTCTTCGTCCGTGTGTCCGGTGAACAGTTCCGTCAGCGCGCGTTCTTGCAGTTCCAGGTTGTCCAGCATCAGTTTCAACTGGTTGCCGTCTTGCGGGGTGTTGTCTGCCTCGCCCCTTAGCAGGGCGTTGCGGCTTTCGCGTATGTTGTAGATTTCTTTGGCTATCAGTTCGGCCTGTTTGGCGGTCGAGTTGGCCAGGAGGATTTCTTCCGTCAGGAAGCGGCGCGGGTCGGGCAGGGGGGGCTTCTTGTCGGGTGCCGGTTCTTCGGCCTTTGCGGGTTTCTTGCCGCTGAAGGGGCGGTTGATGGAGCGCACGATGCCGTCTTCCGTCAGTTCCATGAGGGGGGCGACGGTTTTGTCTTTCAGTTTCACGAAGTAGACCTGCTCCTTGTCCGGCACGCCCACCGTCTGCATCTGGATGTTGTCCAGCGTCCAGTATTCTATTTTTTCGCCCGATATGTTGTTCAGTTGCAGGTATTGCCCGGCGTATTGGCAAAGCCTGCCTGGGGTGTAGGTGTGTTTGGTCACTTCCAGGGTGAATCCTATTTCGGTTTTGGGCAGCATGTAGGTGACGCCGTAGTCTTTGCCGCGCATCACGCCTACGGTGACCTCGGTCTGAGCCATGCCCGGCAGGGTGGCAAGGGTGAGGAATGCTGTGGCCAACAGGCTGTTTTTCGAGTTCATTGTTTTCCTTTTATTAAGTTTCTGTATTTGTTCACAGACAAAGTTAGTCAACTTCTTGCTTGCGAGTATTCCTGTTTATGGTTTATTAACGAATACGATGCGCGCAGGTGTGCCGTCCCGTCCGGATACCCCCGCCAGAAGGCTTGTGGAAGGGGGGTGTCCCGAGTGCACTCGGCGTTTGCACCGAGTTCGTCCGAAGCAAATGCCGAGTGCGTCCGGGGCAAATGCCGGATACGTCCGGGACAAACGCCGGGTGCGCCCCCTTTCGCCTGTGATAAGAAATACGGTGTTTTGGGTGACTTTTTCCTGTCCGCAGGCGAGGTAATCCACCGTTTTTTGTGTACCTTTGCCGCGTTTAATCCAATGGATATGAGCCAAGAAACCTTTGAGATATTCCTGTGGGTGATGAGCGGCGTGGCCCTCATCGTCTTCATTGCCCTCTACTTCGTCCGTGCGGGCTACGGCATCTTCCGCACTGCCCAATGGGGGCCGTCGGTGCCGAACAAGCTGGGGTGGGTGCTGATGGAAGCGCCCGTGTTCGTCGTCATGTTCGTCTTGTGGGCACGGAGCGGTGTCGGGTTCGATATGCCCCAGTACCTGTTCTTCCTGCTTTTCCAACTGCACTACCTGCAACGTTCGTTCGTCTTCCCCTTGCTGATGAAAGGGCGGAGCCGCATGCCCGTCTCGATTATGGCGATGGGCATCGTGTTCAACCTTCTGAACGGCGTGATGCAGGCTGGCGGCCTGTTCTGGTTCCCCAATGCCGGTTATTCCCTCGGCCTCGGTTACCTGGCGCAGCCCCATGCCGTCATCGGTCTTCTGCTGTTCTTGGCCGGGATGGGCATCAACCTGCATTCGGACCACGTCATCCGCCATCTCCGCCAACCCGGCGACACGCGCCACTACCTGCCTGCGCGCGGCCTGTACCGGTATGTGACTTCGGCCAACTACTTCGGCGAACTGGTCGAGTGGGCCGGCTTTGCCGTGCTGACCGCCTCGCCTGCCGCCTGGGTGTTTGTCTGGTGGACGGCCGCCAACCTTGTGCCCCGCGCCAACGCTATATATAATAAGTATGTCGGCGAGTTCGGCCAGGAGGCCGTCGGGCGGAGGAAACGAATCATACCATTTGTCTATTGATGGAGAATGAAGCTTCTTTCTCGTTCCCGAAATTCTTCATTCATCATTCTTAACTTTTTCATTTAAAACATGAGCAAACTCTTTACCCCTGTCACCATCGGCCCGCTGACCCTGCGCAACCGCACCATCCGTTCGGCCGCTTTCGAAAGCATGTGTCCGGGCAACAAGCCCTCGCAGCAACTCCTTGATTACCATACGTCCGTGGCCCGGGGCGGTGTCGGCATGACCACCGTGGCCTATGCCGCCGTCACCCGCAGCGGCCTCTCCTTCGACCGCCAGTTGTGGATGCGTCCCGAGATAGTGCCCGGCCTCCGCACGCTGACCGATGCCGTCCATCGCGAGGGCGCTGCCGCCAGCATCCAGCTTGGCCATTGCGGAAACATGTCCCACCGGAGCATCTGCGGCTGCACCCCGGTCGGCGCCTCCACGGGCTTCAACCTCTATTCGCCCACGCTGGTGCGCGGCCTCCGTGCCGACGAACTGCCCGAGATGGCCCGCGCCTATGGCCGTGCCGTCCGCCTGGCACGCGAAGCCGGTTTCGATGCCGTCGAAGTGCACGCCGGGCACGGCTACCTCATCAGCCAATTTCTTTCGCCCTATACCAACCACCGCAAGGACCTCTTTGGCGGCTCGCTCGAGAACCGCATGCGTTTCATGGATATGGTTATGGACGAAGTGATGGAGGCGGCCGGGAGCGACATGGCGGTCTTTGTCAAGATGAACATGCGCGACGGTTTCAAGGGAGGCATGGACATGGACGAAAGCATCGAGGTGGCCCGGCGGCTGGAGAAAGACGGGGCGCACGCGTTGGTGCTCAGCGGCGGCTTCGTCAGCAAGGCACCGATGTACGTCATGCGCGGCGAGATGCCCATACGCACCATGACCCATTACATGACGACCTGGTGGCTGAAGTACGGCGTCCGCCTCGTGGGCAAGTACATGATACCGACCGTCCCCTTCAAGGAGGCTTATTTTCTGGATGATGCCCGGGTATTCCGGAAGGAACTGCGCCTGCCCCTCGTCTACGTGGGCGGGCTGGTCGCGCGGCAGAAGATAGACGAGGTGCTGGACCAGGGCTTCGAGGCCGTCCAGATGGGGCGCGCCCTGCTGAACGAGCCGGGCTTCGTCAACCGCATGAAGGCCGAAGAAGGCGCCCGCTGCCAGTGCCGCCACAGCAACTACTGCATCGCCCGTATGTATTCCATAGACATGGCCTGCCACCAGCATTTGCAGGAAGAACTTCCTCCCTGCCTGAAGAAAGAGATTGAACGAATCGAAAAAAGACAAGCTACCGATGGAAAATAACTGTGGAACAGCCGCCCGGCTGGCCGTCATCACTGGAGCCGATGGCGGCATGGGCACCGAAATCACCCGCGCCGTGGCCCAAGCGGGTTTCCGCGTCATTATGGCCTCGTGCCGCCGTCAGAAGGCCGAAGCCGTGCGCCGCACCCTGATGCACGACCGTAAAGACTTGCGCATCGAAGTGCGCCAACTCGACCTCGCTTCCCTCCGGTCGGTGGCGGAGTTTGCAGGGGAACTTTTGTCCGAAGGCACTCCCGTTTCTTTGCTCATGAACTGTGCCGGGACGATGGAGACCGGCCTGCACATCACCGAAGACGGTCTGGAACGCACGGTCAGTGTCAACTACGTCGGCCCCTACTTGCTGACGCGCAAACTCCTTCCCCTCTTGGGGCCGGGCAGCCGCGTGGTCAACATGGTGTCGTGCACCTATGCCATCGGCCGCCTCGACTTCCCCGACTTCTTCACCCGGGGGCGCAAAGGGGGCTTCTGGCGCATACCTATTTACAGCAACACCAAGCTGGCGCTGACGCTCTTCACCCTCGACCTGGCAAAGAGGGTCAAGGACAGGGGCATCGTGGTCAATGCCGCCGACCCCGGCATTGTCTCGACGGACATCATCACGATGCACATGTGGTTCGACCCGCTGACGGATCTTCTCTTCCGTCCCTTCATACGCACGCCCCGCCAAGGAGCCGACACCGCTATCCGCCTCTTGCTGGACGAAGACGGGGGACAACGTACCGGCACGTTCAACGTCAGCGGCCATGCCAAACCGTTGTCGGAGAAGTACACCGCGCATAGGCAGATGCAGGAACTTTGGCAACGGACGGAGGAAATCGTGAAGCCGTGGTTGTGAGTGCGCGTCTTGGTAGCTTGGCATAAAGGAAAGAGGCTGTCCCGAAACGTTTCGGGACAGCCTCTTTCCTTTGTGCCTATCTATGCAGTCTGTAATTCATCAGCACTTCGCGTTCCACGGCTTCAGTTGCTTGAAGAAGTCGTTGCCTTTGTCGTCCACCAGGATGAAGGCGGGGAAGTCTACCACGTTGATTTTCCAGATGGCTTCCATGCCGAGTTCGGGGTATTCCACGCATTCGATGCTCTTGATGCTGTTCATCGACAGCACGGCAGCCGGGCCTCCGATGCTTCCTAAGTAGAATCCGCCATGCTTCTTGCAGGCATCGGTCACTACCTGCGTGCGGTTGCCCTTGGCAATCATCACCATCGAACCGCCGTGGTCTTGGAACTCGTCCACGTAGGGATCCATGCGGTTGGCCGTTGTCGGTCCCATGGAGCCGCAGGGCATACCTTGGGGCGTCTTGGCCGGTCCGGCGTAGAGCACGGGATGGTCCTTGAAATACTGTGGCAGGTCTTGGCCGGCGTCGAGGCGGGCTTTCAGCTTGGCGTGGGCGATGTCTCTTGCCACGATGATGGTGCCGTTCAGGCTGACGCGCGTGGCTACGGGATATTGCGAGAGGATTTTGCAGATTTCGCTCATCGGCTGGTTCAGGTCGATGCGGACGGCGTTGCCTTCGCCTGCGTTGCGCAGTTCTTCGGGGATGAGTTCGCCGGGATTGTCGTCCAGCTTTTCAATCCAGACGCCGTCTTTGTTAATCTTAGCCTTGATGTTGCGGTCGGCCGAGCAGCTTACGCCGAGGCCGATGGGGCAGGAGGCACCGTGGCGCGGCAGGCGGATGACGCGGATGTCATGCGCGAAGTATTTGCCGCCGAACTGTGCGCCCAGACCTATGCGGTGTGCCTCGGCCAGCAGTTCCTTTTCCAGTTCGATGTCGCGGAAGGCGCGGCCGGTTTCGTCGCCCGTGGTGGGCAGGTTGTCGTAGTAGTGCGTCGAAGCCAGCTTCACGGTCAGCAGGTTCTTCTCGGCCGACGTGCCGCCGATGACGAAGGCGATGTGGTAGGGAGGGCAAGCGGCCGTGCCCAGGGTCTTCATTTTCTCCACCAGGAAGGGCACCAGCGTTCCCGGGTTCTGGATGCGGGCTTTCGTCTCTTGGTAGAAATAGGTCTTGTTGGCCGAGCCGCCGCCTTTCACCACGCAGAGGAATTTGTATTCGTCGCCTTCGGTGGCTTCGAGGTCAATCTGGGCGGGCAGGTTGCAGCGGGTGTTGACTTCTTCGTACATCGTGAGCGGCGCGTTCTGCGAGTAGCGCAGGTTTTCTTCCGTATAGGTCTTGTAGACGCCTTTCGACAGGGCTTCTTCGTCGCAGAAGCCCGTCCAGACTTGCTGGCCTTTTTCGCCGTGGATGATGGCTGTACCCGTGTCCTGGCAGAAAGGCAACTGGCCTTTGCTGGCCACTTCGGCGTTGCGGAGGAAGGTCAGGGCCACGTACTTGTCGTTTTCGCTGGCCTCGGGGTCTGTCAGGATTTTGGCTACCTGTTCGTTGTGTGAACGGCGCAGCAGGAAGTTGACGTCGCGGAAAGCCGCATTGGCCAACATCGTCAGTGCTTCGGGGCTTACTTTCAGGATGGGTTTGCCCTCAAACTCGCTTACCGACACGCCTTCCTTGGTCAGGAGGTAATACTCGGTGTCGTCTTTGCCCAGCTGGAACATGGGCGCGTACTTGAATTCTGGTGTTGCCATAATTACTTGATGTTTTTTTAGAATCGGTTGGTTGTTCGTATGCGCAAAGGTAAGAAGTATTATCGAATATTCCTTTCCCCCGGGCGGCTTTTCTTCTGCGGGGGGCAGAAAAAACGCCGGGACTGCTTTTTCTTGGAAGCAATCCCGGCATCCTGTGCGCCTTGCGTGGAGCTGGAGGGAGTCGAACCCTCGTCCAAACGAGGAAATCATAAGCTTTCTACATGCTTATCTTTGTCTGGGTTTTCGTGCTGCGGCAGAACCAAAGCCATCAACCGCAACCTTATCCTCTAAGATTTCGCCTGCGCCGCGAGGCCGACGCCGGTTATCTCCGATGTGACTGCACCACTGGGCCGGAATGCTTCGGAGCCACAGCTTCCGAGTGATGTCTCGTTCCAGCACCTGGTGCCGGAATTAAGCTCTAATCTACTATACTTCGATTACGCAGCGAGAGCGTAGTTGTTTTCGCCAGATAAAGTGCCAATCGACGACGCACTGCATGCTTACCTACCATTTCTGCCCGCTGTCAAATCCAGTCAACCCCATGACTTTCGTCTGCAACGGAAATGATATTTTCCATTTCGTTTGCAAAGGTAGGGATTTTTTCCGGCATGGCCTAACTTCCGGGGATTTTTCTGTTTGTTTTGTACGGTGAAACTGTTTGTCTCGTGAAGCGGAAGAATGTTGGAATACTTTTTCGGGCGCATTCTTTGCGGGACAAGGCCATCGCTCCCCCGAAGTTTTTCGTACCTTTGTGCCATGAAACAACCCGAGAGACAACCCGATACCCTCAGCCCTGCCCTGCACCTGCAGCGCCAGCAGCTTCTCCTGCGCATGGAGTATGACTACGAGAAAGCCGACTTCCAGCGCCAGACGGAGACGATGGGCGTGGAACGCAAGGTGAAGCGCGGCCTCTGCTGGTGGCCCGTCACCGTGGGGCGCAACTACTATAACTCGCTGAACCAGTTGGCACTGGAGGTGACGCGCGCCGAGGACACAGACATCGAGCACGCCTTCGAGTTCGGCAAGCCCGTCGTTTTCTTCCGCCGTTCGGCCGACGGGAAGATTTCCTACTTCCCTTTCCAGGCTACGGTCAGCTTTGCCGACGAGGCGCGCATGGTCGTGGTCATGCCCGGCATGAACGCCGTGCTCGACGTGCAGGGAGCCGAATCCGTGGGCGTGCAACTCTATTTCGACGAGACCAGCTACCGCACCATGTTCGAGGCGCTGGCCGACGTTGCCCGGGCCAAGGGCAACCGTCTGGCCGAACTGCGCGACATCCTCCTGGGGACGCAGAAGGCGGGTCGGCGCGAACTCTATCCCGTCCGCTTCCCCTGGCTCAACGCCGCGCAGGAGTCGGCCGTCAACCGGGTGCTCTGCGCGAGGGACGTCGCCATCGTCCACGGCCCGCCCGGCACGGGAAAGACCACCACGCTGGTCGAGGCCATCTACGAGACCTTGCACCGCGAGCCGCAAGTGCTGGTGTGCGCGCAGAGCAACACCGCCGTCGACTGGATATCCGAGAAACTCGTCGACCGGGGCGTCAATGTCCTGCGCATCGGCAACCCCACGCGCGTCAACGACAAGATGCTGTCCTTCACCTACGAACGCCGCTTCGAGTCGCACCCCGCCTACACCGAGCTGTGGGCCATCCGCAAGGAACTCCGCGCCCTGCAAGGCCATGCCCGCCGGGGCAGCTATGCCGAGCGCGAGGGCGTCCGCAGCCGCATCTCCCGCCTGCGCGACCGGGCCACGGCCTTGGAGGTGCAGATAAATGCCGACCTCTTCGACTCTGCCCATGTCATTGCCTCGACCCTCGTCAGCAGCAACCATCGCCTCCTGCACGGCCGCCGCTTCGGCACGCTCTTCATCGACGAGGCTGCCCAGGCGCTGGAGGCCGCCTGCTGGATTGCCATCCGCCGGGCCGACCGCGTTGTCCTGGCGGGCGACCATTGCCAGCTTCCGCCCACTATCAAGTGCGTGGAAGCGGCGCGTGGCGGACTCGACCAGACCCTGATGGAACGCCTGGCCCAGACCAAACCAGATGCCGTCAGCCTCCTGACCGTGCAATACCGCATGAACGAAGACATCATGCGCTTCCCCTCCCGCTGGTTCTACCACGGCCTGCTCGAAGCCGCCCCCGACGTGCGCCACCGGGGCATCCTCGACCTCGACACGCCCATCGAGTGGATTGACACCACGGGGCGCGACTTCAAGGAGCAGTTCGTGGGCGAGACCTTCGGCCGCATCAACCGCGACGAAGCCGACCTCCTGCTGCGGGAGTTGGAGGCTTACATCGGGCGCATCGGCGGGCAGCGCATCCTGGACGAGCGCGTGGACTTCGGCATCATCTCGCCCTACAAGGCCCAGGTGCAGTATCTGCGCACCTGCATCCGCCGCAACGCCTTCCTCCGCCCCTACCGCCATCTGCTCACGGTCAACACCGTGGACGGCTTCCAAGGTCAGGAGCGCGATGTCATCTTCATCTCCCTCGTCCGCGCCAACGAGCAGGGGCAGATAGGTTTCCTGGGCGACCTGCGCCGCATGAACGTGGCCATCACCCGTGCCCGCATGAAGCTGGTCATCCTGGGCGAGGCGGAGACGCTGGGGCGGCATCCGTTCTACCGGGAGTTGCTGGAATACATCCGCGCGTTAAAATAATTCCGTCCGATTGCTTGCCCATTCGGAAAAAATGCCTATCTTCGCCCTTGCTCAGCAGTATCAGATACCCTTGCCCAGCAGTATCAGATACCCTTGCCCAGCAGTATCAGATACCCTTGCCCAGCAGTATCAGATACCCTTGCCCAGCAGTATCAGATACCCTTGACGAAGAGTATCAGATACCCTTGGTAGGGCAGATATAATAACATTATGTATAACCTTTAAAACAGTAAAAGCTATGTTTGAACATGAAGTAAAAAGCAAAGTGCTTACCATTGGTAACCGCAAGGGGCAAACCGTGTATTACGCCTATCCCAAGGCGCAGTCGAAGATGGACAACGACATGGTCATCGAACGCATCGTGCGCGAGACGTCCCTGTCCGAAGGCGACGTGCGCAATGCCCTGGTTAGCCTGTCGAACGTGGTGTGCGACGCGCTGAAGATGGGCATGAGCGTCGACCTGGCCGAACTGGGTTCGCTGCGCCTCGTCGTCCCCTCGAAGATGATGGACACGCCCGAAGAGGTGACCGTGAAGGACGCGCTGAAGAACCCGAAAATCGTCTTCACTCCCAAGCAGAAGATGCGCGACGCGGCCAATGCCGTCGAACTGAGCATTGATCACAAGGTCACGGCCGTGCCGGACGATGACAACGAGGATGACTCCGGACAGGGAACGTTCGGATGAGGCAGAGCCGGCGGCATCACAGAAACGCCCCGCCCGCATGGCCCGTTGGTCATGCAGGCGGGGCTTCTTGTTTCCGGGGCGCGCGTCCCTTAGTTGTTTTCCGGACGGAGCTTGCGCACGGTCACGGCCGTCTGCCACATCTCGCTCTCGCGCAACGCCTTCAGTTCGGCGTTCAGCTTCTCGCGGTAGTCGGGCTGCGAGTTGCTGTCGATGCTGATTTGTGCTTCATTGCCGGTTTCCACGCTGTGGTAGAGCTTCTCCATGACGGGCTTGATGGCGTCGTGGAACGGTCCCATCCAATCCAATGCGCCGCGTTGCGCGGTGGTGGAGCAGTTGGCGTACATCCAGTCCATGCCATTCTTCGCGAAGAGCGGCATCAGCGACTGGGTCAGTTCCTCCACCGTCTCGTTGAAGGCTTCGGAAGGCGTGTGCCCGTGTTCGCGCAACACCTCGTACTGGGCCAGCAGCAAGCCTTGGATGGCGCCCATCAGCGAGCCGCGTTCGCCCGTCAGGTCGGAGTAAACCTCACGCTTGAAGGTGGTCTCGAACAGGTAGCCCGAGCCGATGCCGATGCCGAAGGCCAGCGTGCGCTCCGTGGCGCGCCCCGTGGCGTCCTGGTAGACGGCATAGGAACTGTTCAGGCCACGGCCTTCGAGGAACATCGTGCGCAGCGACGTGCCCGAACCCTTCGGGGCCACCATGATGACGTCGATGTCGGCAGGCGGGATGATGTTGGTCCGCTCCTTGTATGTGATGCCGAAGCCGTGGCTGAAGTACAGGGCCTTTCCGGCTGTCAGATACGGTTTGACCTTGGGCCAGATGGCTATCTGCGCGGCGTCGCTTAGCAACATGCAGACGATGGTGCCCTTCTTGGCGGCCTCTTCGATGGAGAAGAGCGTCTCGCCCGGCACCCATCCGTCGGCCACGGCCTTGTCATACGTCTTGCCTTCGCGCTGGCCCACGATGACGTTGAAGCCATTGTCGCGCAGGTTGCACGCTTGTCCGGGGCCTTGCACGCCGTAGCCCAGTACGGCGATGGTCTCGTCCTTCAGGATTTCGCGTGCCTTCTCTAAGGGAAACTCTTCGCGGGTAACGACATTCTCCATTACGCCGCCAAAATTCATTTGTGCCATTGTTTCTTGTCTTTTAGTTGATTGTTATAAATGTATTTGGTTACTTGTCGAAAATAATCTTCGCCCGGCACACCGTCTCCCCGCCGTTCTTGCGGATTTCGGCGTCATAGGTGCCGGCTTCTGCTTCGCGGTCTACGTAGAAGGAGAGGGTGTCGTCGTAATAGCTCTCGGCCACGTAGGCCATCTCGAAGCGGCGCACGCGTTGCGTGCGGTACATGTCCAAGGGGAAGAGGTCGAGGATGTGTTCGATGTAGCGGATGCTGTTCACATGGCCGTTGACGTCGATGTCGCTATACTTCGCCCGCAGGGAGGCGGTTGCCTCTTCGGAGTGCACCTTGATGCGTGATGGCGTGTCGATGGGGCAAGGCTCGTCGCAGATGAAGTCGCGGATGCTCCCCCCGTTCACACTCAGCAGGTCGATGGGCCGCCGGGTGTGCATGTTGATCATTGCCCATACCGAGCGGGCGTAGCCAATGGGGCGTCCGTCTTTGTCGCGGATGGCGTAGTTGCGGTTGGTGAAGAGGCGGTAAACGTCTTCCACCCACGTGTCGATGGAGAACGATTCATACTGGTAGGGCATCTCCTCCATCTCGATGGCCAGGCGCGAGAGCACCCAGGTATAGTTCTCTTCGTTCACCGTGGCCATGCCGAAACCGCGTTCGCTGGCGTGGAAGCCGGCGCAATTCAGCAGGTGGTTGCCCAGCACACCCAATGTAAGCCGTCCCGTGAAGTCCACGTGGAAAGGCTCGGCCACAAACTTATAAGTGCCTATCTTGTTCTTGTTCTCGTTCATGCTTCTTCTCCTTCCTTCGCGGTGTAGGTCCTACGATACTTGGCTTCGCGCTCGTCCAGGTATTCATTCACCCGTTCGAAGCAACTGGTGGTGATGGCCACGCGCCCCGAACGGACAAACTGGAGCACGCATCCCAAGGCCTGCAACTCGCCGTAGAGTTGGGTGATTTCCTCGCTCATGCCGTTCTTCTCGACAATGGAGAACACGGGGTTCACCTCGACTATCCTTGCATGGCATTTGCGGATGACCTTGGAAACATCGGGCTTCTCTTCTAATACGGGCGTGGCCAGCTTGTAGAGGGCTATCTCGTGCTGGTAGATTTCCTCGTCGGTGAAGTAATGTGCCTGCAGCACGTCCATCTTCTTCTCTATCTGCTTCACCACCTTTTCGATGGTATCCTTGTCCGTCCACGCGGTGATGGTGTACTTGTGCACTCCCTGGATAGAGGAGGCCGACACGTTCAGGCTCTCGATGTTGATTTGCCGACGGGTGAACACGGCAGTCACCTGATTCAGAAGGCCCGCCCTGTTCTCCGAATGTACGATGATGGTATATAGTTTCTTGTCCATAACTTTTTAATTGACAATTGATAATTGACAATTGACAATTAGTGAATCTTTTTTAATTGACAATTGTTCATTGTCAATTGTCCATTGTTTTAGCATTCCAACAGCATTTGGTTGACCGAACCTCCGGGCGGTGTCATCGGCAATACATTGCCTTCTTCCACCACGCAGGTCTCCAGCAGGAATGGCCCGTCGGTGGCCAGCATCTCGGCAATGGCTTCGTGCAATTCCTCGCGGGTCATCACCCGTCGGGCGGGGATGCCATAGGCGGCGGCAATTTGCAGGTAGTCAGGATTGAGCATCGGGGTGAACGAATAGCGTCCGCCGAAGAACATGGCCTGCCACTGGCGCACGTTGCCTAGGAAGTTGTTGTTGAGCATAATCATCTTCACGGGGGCATTCTGCTCCATGATGGTGCCCAATTCTTGCAGGTTCATCTGGAAACCTCCGTCGCCCATGAAAACGCATACTGTCCTGTCGGGTCGTCCGAAGGTAGCGCCAATGGCCGCCGGCATCCCGAAGCCCATCGTGCCCAATCCGCCGGAGGTGACGATGCTGCGCTCCTTATAATATTGGAAGTAGCGGGCGGACATCATCTGGTTTTGACCCACATCCGTCACCAGGATGGCTTCGCCTTGCGTGGCGTCGCTCACGGCACGCACCACTTCGCCCATGCTCAGTGTCTCACCTGCGGGATGCAGTTCGGGACGGATGACTTTCTCTTCCTCCACTTCTTCGTAGGGGCGGAAGCTCTCTAACCATTCCTCGTGGGTAGCGGGGTGCAGGAGGGCAGTCACCATCGGGAGGGTCATTTTGCAGTCGCCCAATACGGCCACATCCGTCTTGATGTTTTTGTCAATCTCAGCCGGGTCGATGTCGAAGTGGATAATCTTGGCTTGGCGGGCGTAGGTCTCTACATTGCCCGTCACGCGGTCGTCGAAGCGCATCCCCACGGCTATCAGCACATCGCACTTGTTGGTGTTGATGTTTGGCCCCAGGTTGCCGTGCATACCCAGCATCCCCTTGTTGAGCGGATGATCGGTGGGCAGGGCGGAGAGTCCTAATAACGTGCGTGCTGCCGGTATCCCCGCTTTCTCGATGAAGGCACGGAGTTCAGCTTGCGCATTGCCCAGTTCCACGCCTTGGCCTACGAGAACCAAGGGGCGTTCGGCGTTGTTTATCAACTCTGCAGCTTGGCGGATGGCCTCCTCGTCCGGGTCGGGCACGGGTTGGTAGCTGCGGATATAATCCAACTTCGTGGGGCGGTAGTCCGTCTTGTCTGTCTGGGCGTTCTTGGCGAAGTCCAGCACCACAGGCCCCGGTCGTCCGCTCTTGGCGATATAGAAAGCACGGGCCACAGCCCATGCCACATCTTCCGCACGGCGTATCTGGTAGCTCCACTTGGTGATGGGCTGCGTGACGCCCACCAAATCCACTTCCTGGAAAGCGTCCGTGCCAAGGAAGCCCGTGCCCACCTGTCCGGCAATGACCACGATGGGCGTGCTGTCTATCATGGCGTCCGCAATGCCTGTGATGGTGTTGGTGGCACCGGGACCGCTGGTCACTAGGCATACGCCTACCCGGCCAGACACGCGGGCATAGCCCTGTGCGGCGTGGGTAGCGCCCTGCTCGTGGCGCACCAAGATGTGGTTCAATGTCTTCCGATGGTCGTAGAGCGCGTCGAACACGGGCATGATGCTTCCGCCCGGATAGCCGAAGAGCGTGTCTACGCCTTGGTATTCCAACGAGCGCATCAAGGCTTCTGCACCGGTGATGAAGCCTTCAGAGGGGCCTTCGTGCCGTCCCAGTTCAACGGGCTTTTGAGGTTGATTGTTCATATCTTCTTGTATCTAATCTATGCTTGTCTTTATTCCTTAAATCAGTCTCACGCCTCCCTTGTCCGCCGAGCTGACCATGGCTGCGTAGGCTCTCAATGCTTTCGACACCTCGCGTTGGCGGGTGACGGGCGTTGCCGGACGTGCGGCCAGTTCCTCGTCCGTCAGGCGGACATTGATGGTGCGGTTGGGGATGTCTATCTCGATGATGTCCCCGTCCTGTACCTTGCCGATGTTTCCTCCGGCGGCGGCTTCGGGCGAGATGTGTCCGATGCTCAACCCCGATGTACCTCCGCTGAATCGTCCGTCCGTGATGAGGGCGCATTCCTTACCCAGGTGGCGCGACTTAATATAAGAGGTAGGATAGAGCATCTCCTGCATCCCCGGCCCTCCTTTGGGGCCTTCGTGGGTGATGACCACCACATCGCCGCTCTGCACCTTGCCGCCCAAGATGCCTTCGCACGCGGCCTCTTGCGAGTCGAACACCTTGGCTGGCCCTGTGAAGCGCAGGATACTTTCGTCCACGCCGGCAGTCTTCACTACGCATCCGTCTTGGGCGATGTTGCCTTTCAACACGGCCAGGCCGCCGTCCTTGCTATAAGCGTGCTCCAAGTCGCGGATGCATCCGTTGGCGCGGTCGGTATCCAGTTCCTTATAATAATTGGCTTGCGAACCCAGCTTCAGGTTGAATACCTTGCCCGGGGCAGAGGTGTATTTCTTCAAAGCCTTTTGGCAGACATGGGGGCTGGTGATGCAGTATTGGTCAATTTCTTCGGCCAAAGTCAGGCCGTCCACGCGCTTCACCGAAGTATCCACTAGTCCGCCTTTGGCCAATTCGTTCATGATGGCCACAATGCCTCCGGCGCGGTTGACGTCCTGCACGTGGTACTTCTGCGTGTTGGGCGCCACCTTGCACAGACAGGGCGTTTGGCGGGAGAGTTGGTCGATGTCTTCCATCTTGAAGTCCACCTCCGCCTCGTGGGCAATGGCCAGCAGGTGGAGCACGGTGTTGGTGGAGCCTCCCATGGCGATGTCCAAGGTCATGGCGTTCAGAAACGCTTTGCGCGTGGCAATGTTTCGCGGAAGGACGCTCTCGTCGCCTTCTTCATAATACCTCCGCGCATTCTCCACAATGAGGCGGGCGGCATCCTTGAAAAGCTGCGTGCGATTCTCGTGCGTGGCTACTACTGTGCCGTTGCCGGGCAGGGCCAGGCCGATGGCTTCGTTCAGGCAGTTCATGGAGTTGGCAGTGAACATGCCCGAACAGCATCCGCACGTGGGACAGGCGTGTTGTTCTATCTTCGCCACGTCGGCATCGCTTACGCTCTCGTCGGCCGATTGTATCATGGCGTCTATCAGGTCCAACTGCCGCCCGTTCCATTCGCCCGCCTCCATGGGGCCGCCGGAGACGAACACGGTGGGGATATTGAGCCGCATGGCTGCCATGAGCATACCCGGCGTAATCTTGTCGCAGTTGCTGATGCATACCATCGCGTCGGCTTTGTGGGCGTTCACCATGTACTCCACGCTGTCGGCGATGAGGTCGCGTGAGGGCAGGGAGTAGAGCATTCCGTCGTGTCCCATGGCGATGCCGTCGTCAATGGCGATGGTGTTGAACTCGGCCGCGAAGCAGCCCAGTTTCTCGATTTCTTCCTTCACCAGTTGGCCAATCTCATGCAGGTGGACGTGTCCCGGCACGAACTGGGTGAACGAATTGACGATGGCGATGATTGGGTGCCCCATCTGTTCCCGTTTCATACCGTTGGCCGCCCAGAGGGCGCGTGCGCCTGCCATGCGTCGGCCTTGCGTGCTGGTTGAGCTTCTCAGTGGATGTTTCATTTCTTCAATCTCCTTTTTCATCAAAAAAGCCTTTCCCACGTCGGTGAGAAAGGCTTAGTCTTTATCATATCTTTATGCTTATGCATGAACCGCATGACGTCCTTTCTCACGCTCTTGATGCCACGACCACGACGCGAATAATGTGCAGGACGGATAGGTTGACAGATGTATGCAGGTTCATCATATTCGGTTTCTTTTTACTGGTTGTTCACTTGAATGATGCTGCAAAGGTAAGGTGTTTTTTATAATAAACAAACAAATTGAAGAAAAAAGTGCGGGGAATGTGAATATCCGTAAGGAAACGGGCGGATGCGGCATGAGTTTGACAGAATGCCGCCCGCCTTCCCCGTCTGCCGGACGTGCGGGATGCGTGCGGGTTTCCTCCGGTGGAACAAAAGGTTTCACTGGAGGAAACAAAGTGTTTCATCGGAGTGGAACAAAGTGTTTCATGCGGAGGAACCGGAGTGAAATACACTACCCGTTAATAACCAGCGTGTAAATGTCTTCCGCCTTGTCTACGATGTGGGCGGGCTGCACGGACTCCAGTTCCGCGCGCGGGCGGAAACCCCACGTGACGCCGCAGGCTTCCACACCGGCATTGCGGGCCGTCAGCATGTCCACGCCCGAATCGCCCACGTAGAGCACGTCCGCCGGGGCGGCTTGCGCCAGCCTCAGAATATCGTGCACGATGGCAGGGTCGGGCTTGACAGGCACGCCCTCGCGTTGGCCCAGCACGGCGGCGAAGCGGATGGCCGGGAAGTAGTGGGCGATGAGCTTCGTGGTGGCCTCCTGGTACTTGTTGGAGGCGACGGCCACCTGCACGCCGGCTGCTTGCAGCCGCTCCAGCAAGTCCGGAATGCCGAGGTAGGGGCGGCTCATGTCGGCGTTGTGTACATTATAATAAGGTATAAACTCGGCGCGCATCCGCAGCACGTTCTCCGGCGTCTTCTCGCCCTCGGGTAGGGCGCGTTCAAACAGTTTGTTGATGCCGTTGCCCACCATCAAGGGGTAGGCGGAAAGCTCGTGCGTGGGGTAGCCCAAGGCTTCGAGCGCATGGTTCGTGCTCTGCGCCAGGTCGGCGATGGTGTTCAGCAGCGTGCCGTCCAGGTCGAAAATGGCAAGTTTCTTCATATCCTTCTGATTCTTTTTATCCCCGCAAAGATACGACTTACGCAGATTCTTCCTATCTTTGCAGCCTCAATTTAAGTTAATACGACTATGAGTTACAATTTGTTGAAAGGAAAGAAGGGCATCATTTTCGGTGCCCTGAACGAACAGTCCATTGCCTGGAAGGTGGCCGAACGGGCCGTCGAGGAAGGCGCCACCATCACGCTGTCCAACACGCCGGTAGCTGTGCGCATGGGACAGGTGTCCGCTTTGTCCGAGAAGCTGAACGCTGAGGTGATTCCTGCCGACGCCACGAGTGTGGAGGATCTGGAGAACGTCTTCAAACGCTCCATGGAGGTGTTGGGCGGACCGGTGGACTTCGTGCTGCACTCCATCGGCATGTCTCCCAACGTGCGCAAGAAACGCACCTATGACGACCTCGATTACGACATGTTGGGGAAAACCCTGGATATTTCCGCCATCTCCTTCCACAAGATGATACAGTCGGCCAAGAAGTTGAACGCCATTGCTGAATACGGCTCCATCGTGGCTCTGAGTTACGTGGCCGCCCAGCGCACGTTCTTCGGCTACAACGACATGGCCGATGCCAAAGCTCTCTTGGAATCCATCGCCCGCAGCTTCGGCTACATCTACGGCCGTGAGCACCACGTGCGTGTCAACACCATCTCACAGTCGCCCACGATGACCACTGCCGGTTCGGGCGTCAAAGACATGGACAAACTCTTTGACTTCGCCAGCCGCATGTCTCCCCTGGGCAACGCTTCGGCCGACGAATGTGCTGACTATTGCATAGTTATGTTCTCCGACCTCACCCGAAAGGTGACCATGCAGAACCTCTACCACGACGGCGGTTTCTCCAGCATGGGCATGAGCCTTCGCGCCATGAACACCTACCAAAAGGGTCTGGAAGACTATATGGACGAAAACGGAAACGTTATCTACGGATAAGTCCTTTTTAAGTAGTAGCCAGTAGTTGATAAATCACTACTGGCTACTATCTACTATCTACTCTGACTACTAAAATGTCCCCCGCCCTCTACCTCCTCCCCGTCACCTTGGGCGATACGCCGATAGATTCCGTATTGCCTGCCTACAACAAAGAAGTGATAAACGCCATCCGCCATTTTATCGTGGAAGACGTGCGCTCGGCGCGCCGTTTCCTGAAGAAGGTGAACCGTGGGGCAGACATAGACTCCATGACTTTCTACCCCCTGAACAAGCATACTTCCCCGGCTGATATTTCGGGCTACCTGAAGCCTTTGTTGGAAGGGCAGCCGATGGGCGTGATTTCCGAAGCTGGATGTCCCGCCGTGGCCGACCCGGGGGCGGATGTCGTGGCCATTGCCCAGCGCAAGAACCTGAAGGTGGTGCCGCTTGTGGGACCTTCGTCCATCATCCTCTCCGTGATGGCTTCGGGATTCAACGGACAGAGCTTTGCCTTCCACGGCTACCTGCCCATCGAAGCGGACGAACGGACCAAGAAACTGAAACAACTGGAACAACGCGTCTATGCCGAACAGCAGACGCAACTCTTCATCGAGACGCCCTATCGCAACAACAAGATGCTGGAGGACATCCTCCGCGCTTGCCGCCCGCAAACCAAGCTCTGCATTGCGGCCAACATCACCTGCGAAGGCGAATACATCAAGACCAAGACGATAAAAGAATGGCAAGGCCATTTGCCTGACCTTGCCAAGATTCCCTGTATTTTTCTTTTGTATAAATAATGCTGTGCAGCAGGTTGCGGGCGAGGAGTGTGCTCACGCTTTTTTCAGCAATAACTTGCTCCGGTCGGCGTGGTAGGACGAGCGCACCAGCGGGCCGCTTTCCACTTGGCTGAATCCCTTCTGCAATCCTGTTTCCTTGTACGCGGCGAACTGGGCGGGCGTTACGTATTCTGCCACCGGATAGTGCTTGTGCGAAGGCTGCAGGTACTGTCCAATGGTGAGCACTTGGCATCCCACACTCCGCAGGTCGTCCATCAGTTCTTCCACTTCCTGAGGCGTTTCTCCCAATCCCACCATGATGCCCGACTTGCACGTGATGCCATTCTCCGCAATCTGGTGCAGGACGGCCAGGCTTGTTTCATAGCGGGCGGCGCTGCGCACCAAAGGGCTGATGCGGCGCACGGTCTCCATGTTGTGCGACAGGATGTCTGGCCGTGCGTCGATGACCGCTTGTACCAGTTCCTCACGTCCTTGGAAGTCCGGGATGAGCACCTCGATGGTGGTGTCCGGGTTCAGGCAGCGGATTTCGGCGATGGTGCGTGCCCAGTGGGCGGCTCCCAAGTCGGGCAGGTCGTCACGGTCTACCGAGGTGATGACCGCATGAGACAGTTTCATCAAGGCTACGGACTGGGCCACGTGTGCCGGTTCGCCTTCGTCCAGCGGCAGGGGCTTTCCCGTGCGGGTATTGCAGAACTTGCAGCACCGCGTGCAGATGTCTCCGCCTATCATGAACGTCGCGGTGCCACGGCCCCAACACTCTCCCAGGTTGGGGCAACGTCCGCTGCTGCAGATGGTGTGCAGGCAGTGCAACTCCACGATGCGTTTCGTTTCCGCATAGCGTTCGTTGGCGGCAATGCTCACCTTGAGCCATTCAGGTTTGCGTACTCGCTCTGTCATTTCAGGTGCGTGTTGAAGAAGTTCGTCAGCTTGGTGTAGAGGTGCATCCGGGTGTTGCCGCCATAGATACCGTGGTTGCGGTTGGTGTATATCTGCATGTCGAACTGTTTGCCCAGCTGTACCAGGTGTTCGGCATATTCGGCGCAGTTCTGGTAGTGGACGTTGTCGTCGGCCGTTCCATGCACCAGCAGGAGGTTGCCGTGCAGTTTGTCTGCACGGGCAAAGGCCGAAGCGGCCTGGTAGCCGTCGGGATTTTCCTGCGGAGTGCGCATGTAGCGTTCTCCGTAGATGGTGTCATAGTAGTTCCAGTCGGTCACGGCAGCCACGGCCACGCCTGCTTTGAACACCGGGGTGCCTTCGCTCATGCTCATCAGCGTCATATATCCTCCGAAACTCCAGCCCCAGATGCCGATGCGGTTTTTGTCCACGTAGGGTTGCAGGCCCAGATAGACGGCTGCCTCTACTTGGTCGTGCGCTTCTTTGACGCCCAGGTTCATGTAGGTGCATTTCTCAAAAGCCGCGCCACGGCCGCCGGTTCCCCGCCCGTCGACGCAGGCGATGATGTAGCCCTGCGAGGCCATATAGGTTTCCCAACTGATGCTGAAAGCGTCGAGCACTTCTTGCGAGCCGGGGCCGCTGTATTGGTACATGATGACAGGATACTCCTTCGTTTCGTCGAAGTCGGCAGGTTTCATCATCCAGCCGTTCAGCGTCACGCCGTCGGATGTCTGGAAGGTGAAGAACTCTTTACGGGGCATTGCGTATTCTTCTATCTTGCTTTTCAGGGCGGCGTTGTCCACCAGTGTGGTCAAGACTTTGCCCGACTGGTCATTGAGGGTGATGACGTAAGGCGTGTTCAGGTCCGTGTAGCTGTTCAGGAAATACTTGAAGTCCGTGCTGAACAGGGCCGTATTGATGCCTTCACCGGCGGAGAGTTTGGTCTTTTTCCCTTTGCGGTCCGTTTTCCATACGGCTTCTTGCAGGGGGCTGCCTTCGTTGCTGGTGTAATAGAAAGTGCCGTTCTCCTCGTCGTAGCCCAAGAAATCCTTGACTTCAAATTCTCCTTCCGTGATTTGCTTGGCCAGGCTTCCGTTCAGGTTGTACCAGTAGAGGTGGTTGAAGCCGCTGCGTTCACTGGTGAAAGTGAAGTGGTCTTGGTAGAAACGGATGTTGTCGAAGGTGCTTTCTTTGATGTAGGTGTCTGTTTCGTCGCGCAAGACCAGCTTGCAGACAGTGCTGCGCGGGTCGGCCAGGTAGAGGTCGAAGCGGTTCTGGTGGCGGTTCAGGGTAAACACGGCCAGTTTGTTAGGGTCTTGCGTGAAACGGATGCGGGGGATGTAGCCGTCGGCATCCAAAGGTAATTTCAGTTGCCGGGTTACTTTCGTCTTGATGTCGAACGTGTGTACCGTCACTTTCGAGTTTGCTTCGCCCGTCTTGGGATACTTGTAGACATAAGCGCCGGGATATTTCTCGTATTCGTCCGCATGGGGCTTTTCTCCGGCATAGAGGGGGAAAGAGAACGACCGGACTGCCGATTCGTCCCAGCGCACAAAGGCCAGCATCTTGCTGTCGGCGCTGAACTCCATGGCGCGGTTGTAGGCAAATTCTTCTTCATAAACCCAGTCGGGGATGCCGTTCAGCACGGCGTTGCGTTGGCCGTCGGTGGTCACTTGGCTTTCGCTGTTGCCGTAAAGGCGCTTCACAAGGAAGATATTGTTGTCGCGCACAAAGGCCACCATGTTGCCGTCCGGCGAGAAAACGGGTGTCTGTTGCGGCCCGCCGTCCGACAGGCGTTCTACTTTGTTGTTTATCTTGCCCTCCGTGTTGCGGCGCAGGCTGTACAGGTAATGCACGGCCGTGTACGAGCGGCGGTAGATGGGGGTCGTTTCCGTGGCGATGAGCAAGGTGCCGCCGTCCGGTGCGAAACTGTAACTGTCGAAGTGCTTGAAAGGACATTCACGCGCCGTGGCGACGTCGAACAACACCTCTACCTGTTCGCCTGTCCGGAAAGAATATTTGATGATTTGCGTCCCGTCGGCATTCATCTGCGTGTAGTGTTCGCCGTCGCCGGGGATGGGGGTGATGCCGTAAATGCTTTTTGCGCGGAACGCACCGTTCACGATTTCGTCCAATTGGAGCGCTTTCTTCTCTTGTGCGGCCATCCAGGCGGGCAGGCACAACAGGCAGAGAAGTAGGGAAATAGAGAGTTTCTGCTTCATGATGGTTGATGTTTTTTGGTGGCACAAAGATACGTAAAGGAAACCGAGTACCCAAAAGACGGAGGGAAAAGATGGGGGCAGGGAGGATAAATGTGTTGGTTCTGGAGATGACTTCATCCCCCGTCCCGTCAGGCATTTCCACCGAGTGCGGAGAACGGAAACGCCGAGTGCGGCAAACGGAAATGCCGAGTGCGGCAAACGGAAATGCCGAGTACGGCAAACGGAAATGCCGAGTACGGAAAACGGAAATGCCGGGCGCACTATGTTGCTATGAAGATAGAAGTTGCGGATGACAAAATACCGCGTTCCTTGGAAGAATGTGGGTATATTTCTCTATATTTGCAGATTAATAATAGACAAGTGACCATGAAACGATTCAATGCCTTTCTAATAGCCGTCCTTATGGTTGGCTGTATCTCGGCCCAGAAAGCACCGTCCGTGCATTCGGGCTATCCCATTACTCCGGTGCCGTTTACTTCGGTCAAGGTGTCCCCCGAAAGTTTCTGGGGACAACGCTTGAAGGCCAGCCGGGAGACAACTATTCCTTTGGCTTTCAGCAAGTGCGAAGAAAGCGGGCGTTATGAGAACTTCGTGAAAGCGGCTCATCCCAGCGAAGAATACCAGGTAGGTGGCTTCCCATTTGACGATACCGATGTGTACAAGACCATCGAAGGAGCCAGCTATTCTCTTCAGGCTTATCCGGATAAACGCTTGGAAAACTACATCGACAGCATCCTTGCGCTGGTGGCTGCCGCACAAGAGCCGGACGGCTACCTCTATACGGCCCGCACCATGAACCCGAAGCATCCGCACGAATGGGCGGGGGCAGAGCGCTGGGCGGCTGTGGAGTCGCTCAGCCACGAGTTTTACAACCTGGGACACCTGATAGAAGGCGCCGTGGCGCATTACCAGGCCACGGGCAAGCGCAATTTCTTAGACATTGCCGTCCGTTATGCCGACTGCGTGTGCCGGGCCATTGGCGATGCTCCTGGCCAGAAACGGTTGGTGCCGGGACACCAGATAGCCGAGATGGCATTGGTGCGCCTCTATCTGGCCACTGGTGACGAGAAGTATCTGAAGCAGGCCAAGTTCTTCCTGGATGCCCGTGGCCACACCGGACGCCGTGATGCTTACAGCCAGGCTCATAAGCCGGTGCTGGAGCAGGACGAGGCGGTGGGGCACGCCGTGCGCGCCACCTATATGTATGCCGGCATGGCCGACGTGGCGGCTGTCACGGGAGACACGGCGTATATCCATGCTGTGGACCGTATCTGGGACAACATCGTGGGCAAGAAACTCTACATCACGGGCGGCATCGGCGCGCGTTATGACGGCGAAGCTTTCGGAGACAATTACGAACTGCCCAACCAGTCGGCCTATTGCGAGACGTGTGCTTCTATCGGCAATGTTTATGTCAACTACCGCCTCTTCCTATTGCATGGAGAGGCCAAATACTACGACGTGCTGGAGCGCACGCTCTACAACGCATTGATTGCGGGCGTTTCGTTGGACGGGGGCTCTTTCTTCTATCCCAATCCTCTGTCTTCCGACGGAGGGTATAGCCGGAAACCTTGGTTCGGGTGTGCTTGCTGCCCCAGCAACATCTGCCGCTTCATTCCCTCGCTGCCAGGCTATGTGTATGCCGTGCAGGACGACCAAGTGTATGTCAACCTCTTCCTTTCCAATCGGGCCGAATTGAAGGTGAACAAGAAAGCAGTCGTTTTGGAGCAAGAGACGGCTTATCCTTGGAACGGCGACATCCGCCTGAAAGTGGCGCAAGGCAACCTTCCTTTCCAGATGAATATCCGCATTCCCGGTTGGGTGCGGGGCGATGTGGTGCCCGGAGAACTTTATTCGTATGCCGATGGCAAGCAGTTGGGGTATCGTATCTCTGTGAATGGAGAAGAAGTTTCCGGTGATTTGCAGAAAGGCTACCTCTGCATCCGGCGGAAATGGAAAAAAGGTGACGAAGTGGAGATTCATTTCGACATGCAGCCCCGCGTGGTGAAAGCGAATGGGAAGGTGGAGGCCGACCGTGGACGGGTAGCTATCGAGCGAGGACCGCTGGTCTATTGCGCTGAGTGGGCGGACAACGATTTTCCTGTGCACAACATCTTGCTGAACCGGTATCCAGTTCTCCAAGTGGACGAGATGCCTGACATGTTGCATGGCATCCATACCATTTCCACGCCGGTGCAGGTGCTCAGCTACGGTACCGATGGCAAATTGGCCTTGCGCGATGCGCGCCTTACGCTCATCCCTTATTATGCTTGGGCGCACCGGGGAGAGGGAGATATGGACGTGTGGATTCCTTGGGAAGTAGGGGCGGCGTCGGCTCTTCCCCTGGAGGCGCAGGACGGGCAGAGTAATGCCATTTTTCATTGATTATGTAATTAGCTAAGAATATATGGGTTGTTTTATGAATGTATTATGGCTGGTGCTTGGCGGAATTGTCACGGCCATAGAGTATGTCGTTTCTAGCCTGCTGCTGATGTTAACGATAGTGGGAATCCCCTTCGGGATGCAAACGCTGAAACTGGCCGGCCTGGCCTTGTGGCCTTTCGGGAAGAAAGTGGTGGACGGCGGCAGGGCGAGCGGATGTTTGTATATCCTGATGAACGTGCTTTGGATTCTGTTGGGAGGAATTTGGATTGCCTTTTCCCACTTGGTGTTCGGGGTTATCCTTTGCATCACTATCATTGGTTTCCCCTTCGGCTTGCAGCATTTCAAGCTGGCGGCGTTGGCTTTGACGCCTTTCGGAAAGGACATTGTGCACGCTGAATGATAAAAGAGAAGCCTGTGACTCATGATAAATGGGAAATGGCGGCAGGCGGAGAGGGGTTGATACAACAAAAGGTTAAGGGGAGCACCTGCGTGCTCCCCTTAACCTTTTATCTGAAATGACCGGTCTCGACCGTCGCCTTACAGCGGCATGTTGCCGTGCTTCTTGGGCGGATTGCTCTGGTTCTTGTTGTGTGCCATCTCCAGGGCCTGCACCAGCTTGTAGCGGGTGTCGCGCGGCAGGATGATTTCATCGATGTAGCCACGCTCGGCGGCACGGTAGGGATTGTTGAACTTCTCTTCATATTCCTTGATGATGCCGGTCTTCTCTTCGGGCGAAGCCTTGCGGTAGAGGATGTTCACGGCGCCCTCGGCTCCCATCACGGCAATCTGCGCCTGCGGATAGGCCAGGTTGATGTCCGCACCCGTGGGCTTGCTGGACATCACGATGTAGGCGCCGCCGTATGCCTTGCGGGTGATGAGCGTGATTTTGGGCACGGTGGCCTCGGCGTAGGCGTAGACAATCTTCGCGCCGTGGCGGATGATGCCGTTGTGCTCCTGCACGGTGCCGGGCAGGAAGCCGGGCACGTCCTCAAACGTAATGATAGGTATGTTGAAGCAGTCGCAGAAGCGGATGAAGCGGGCGGCCTTGTCGCTGGCGTCAATGTCCAACACACCGGCCAGGTAAGCGGGCTGGTTGGCCACGATGCCCACGGAGCGTCCGTTCAGGCGGCCGAAGCCGATGACCACATTCTTCGCGAAGTGGGGCATCACCTCGAAGAAGTACTGGTTGTCCAGCACCGGCTCGATGATGTCCTTGATGTCATAGGGCAGATTCGGGTCTTCGGGGATGACCGTCTGCAGGGCCTCCGTCTGGCGATGGATGTCGTCCGTGCAGGGGGTGAAGGGGGCATCCTCCATGTTGTTGCTGGGCAAGAAGCTCAGCAGCTCGCGGATGGTCATCATCGTCTCCTCCTCGTTGTTGCACATGAAGTGGGTGACGCCGCTCTTCGAACTATGTGTGTAGGCACCGCCCAGCTCTTCCTTGTCCACCACCTCGTTGGTGACGGTCTTCACCACGTCCGGGCCGGTGATGAACATATGGCTCTGCTCCTTCACCATGAAGATGAAGTCGGTCAGCGCGGGAGAGTAGCAGGCACCGCCGGCACAAGGACCGAGGATGGCGGAAATCTGCGGGATGACGCCCGACGCGATGGTATTTTGGTAGAAAATGGAGGCATAGCCTTCCAGGCTGTTCACGCCTTCCTGTATGCGGGCGCCGCCCGAGTCGTTCAGGGCGATGATGGGCGCGCCGTTCTTCAGCGCCAGTTCCTGCACCTTGACAATCTTGGCGGCATTGGTCTCGCTCAGCGAACCGCCGTGTGCCGTGAAGTCGTAGGCATAGACAAACACCAGGCGGCCGTCTATCTTGCCGTAACCTGTCACCATGCCATCGCCGGGGATTTGCTTCTTTTCCATGCCGAAGTTGGTGCAACGGTGGTTGACGAACTTGTCCAGCTCGTTGAACGTGCCCTTGTCCAGCAGCAGCTCGATGCGCTCGCGGGCGGTCATCTTGCCCATGGTGTGCTGCTTCTCTATCTTGTCCACGCCGCCGCCCAGGGAGGCGCGCTTGTCCAGCTCTTCGAATTGCTGGTATATTTCTTCTCTGTTCATGATTATTCCTCTTCTTCCTTGATTACTTCCAGTTCAATCAATGTCTGGTTGGCATTGACGGCCTCGCCCTCTGCCACCAGGATGTTGCGCACGATGCAGTCGGCATTGACCTTGTAGTTGCTCTGCATCTTCATGGCTTCCAGCACGATGGCGATGTCGCCCGCTGCCAGTTGGTCGCCCACTTTGACGGGGATGCTGACCACCTTGCCGGGCATGGGAGCCACAATCTTGTCGCCCTGCTTCTCGTCGGCGCCCTTGCGGGTGTGCAGGTACTTGGCCTGCGTGTCCACGATGTCCACGTGGAAGGAGCGCGTCAGGATGTTGACGTCGTAGTTCTTGCCGCCCTCGCCGCGCACCAAGCCGGCGTTGAACGAGTTGCCGTTGTGCAGGATGGAGCAGTTGCCGTTCTCGGCCATCACGATGTCCACCTCGTAGGGTTGTCCGTCGATGGTGAGCTGCACCTTGTTGCCTTCTTTGCTGACCAGCGTGACGTCGGCCACGCGGTCTCCTATATGTATTTCCATAATGATATGATATTCGTTTTACGTCCAATTTGCCTTTGCTTAGCCAAGGCATTGCCTTTGCTTAGTCGAGGCGTTGCCTTTGCTTAGACAAGGCGATGCCTCTGCTTAGCCAAGGCAGATTATATCCTCAGCACGCCTTTCTGCAAGCCGAACTCGCGCCAACGGCTGATGGGGCGCGCGTCGGGCAGTTGGGCGGAGGCGTTCTCCTCCAGGTTCACCAGGTAGTCCATGTAGGCGGCTATCATGGCGATGTTCTCCAATTCCTCATTGTGGGTGTTGTTGCGCACCAGCATCTTCGCGTTCTTCGCGATGAAGAGCGTGTTGTATTCGCCGCGCACGAAGTCGGGCACGTGCATAATGCGCTTCAGGTAAGCCAAGTTGGTCTTCAGGCCCGTAATCTTGTACTCATAGAGCACGCGGCGCATGCGCTCGATGGCGTATTGGCGGGTGGTGGCCCATACGATGAGCTTGCCAATCATGGGGTCGTAGTAGATGGGGATTTCATAGCCCTCGTAGACGTAGCTGTCTATGCGGACGCCGATGCCGTTCGGCTCGGTCAGTTGCTTGATGATGCCGGGCGAGGGCATGAAGTTGTTCTCCGTGTCCTCGGCGCAGATGCGGCACTCAATGGCATGACCGCGCTGGAAGAGTTCTTCCTGCTTGAGGTGCAGCACCTCGTCGTTGGCGATGCGGATTTGCTCCTTCACCAAGTCCACGCCCATCACTTCCTCCGTGATGGGGTGCTCCACCTGCAGGCGGGTGTTCATCTCCAGGAAATAGAAGTGGCGGTGCTTGTCCACCAGGAACTCGATGGTGCCCGCGCCGCTGTAGTTGACGGCCTTGGCGGCTGCCACGGCCTTTTCGCCCATCTCCTTGCGGAGTTCGGGGGTGAGGAAGGGCGAAGGGCTTTCTTCCACAATCTTCTGGTTGCGGCGTTGCACGGAGCATTCGCGGTCGAAGAGGTGGATGACGTTGCCGTGGTTGTCGCCCAGGATTTGGAACTCGATGTGGTGCGGCTCCTCCACGAACTTCTCCAGGTAGACGGTGTCGTCGCCGAAGGAAGACATGGATTCGGAGCGGGCGGTGTTGTAGGCTTCTTCCACCTCGTCCTCGCTGTGGATGAGGCGCATGCCCTTTCCGCCGCCGCCCATCGAGGCTTTCAGCATGACGGGATAGCCGATTTCATTGCAGATGCGGCGGGCTTCCTCCGCGCTTTGCAGGGGTTGCTCGGTGCCGGGCACCACGGGCACGCCGGCTGCAATCATGCGCTTGCGGGCGGCAATCTTGTCGCCCATGGCCTCCATGGTTTCGGGGGCCGGTCCGATGAAGATGATGCCCTCCTCGCGGCAACGGCGGGCAAAGTCGGCATTCTCCGACAAGAAGCCGTAGCCCGGATGGATGGCGTCTGCGCCGCAACGCTTGGCTGTGGCAATCACTTTCTCGATGTTCAGATAACTTTCCTTTGCCACGGCCGGGCCTATGCAATAGGCTTCATCCGCATACGACACGTGGTGCGACGTGCGGTCGGCTTCGGAGAAGACGGCCACGCTCAGGATTCCCATCTCACGGCAGGAACGCATGACGCGCACGGCTATTTCGCCTCGGTTGGCAATCAATACTTTCTTTATCATATTATATATAATATATATGCAAATTGATTTGACGGCACAAAAGTACGCTTTATTTTCATTGCAATGGCCTTAAAACTTGCTTTTTTTGTACCGACAGGGGGATTAAACAACAAAAAAGGCAGGAACCCCACCCTTTGTTCCTACCTTTATGTTTTTATACTCAATTAGGTTTTGTTACTCTTGTTTTAAGCTAATGCCTGCTGGGCAAGCAATTTCTGAAGTTTGCCGTTAAGCAACTGGCACATAGCTCCATTTCTCATTGTTTGGTAGCGTTTGATTTGATACCTCAGTTTCAAAATTTCATTTACGTTTTTTTCCATAATCGTTTGGTTTTGTGCTCCCGCGTTTCGGGAGCGGTTAAACATCATCTTTTTGTTATCCTTTCTGTTTTTACTCCGCAAAGATAAGCAATATTTTCGAGAAATATGTTGTATAACATAGAAAAGTTCTTTTGTTTTATCTTTTTTAGCTTCTTTCCTCAGTTTTGTTAAACAGATATAGCAATTATGGCCGGGATATTAATTATATTTGTCCCTTACTTAATATATAATATTATGAAGCGAATTATTTTTCCTTTTTTCGGATGGTGTCTGACATTTCTTTTGTCATGTTGTAGCGGTGGAAAAACTCATTTCATCAGCGATGAATCTTATCGTTCCCGTGTGGAGCAAGATTTTGAATTGAAGAAAACATTGTTGCCCAATGGCGACCTGTTTGCTGTTTTCGATGATGCTGGCCTCTCTTTGTACGAGCGTGAGGCCTTGGAGTTTCTTTATGCTTATATGCCCTTGCCGGACATTACGGATTTCTCCGGCGAGTTCTATTTGGAGAATATCCGTGCTTCCCGGCGTGCGGCTGATGAGATGCCTTGGGGAAACAGTATATCGGAGGAACTATTCCGGCATTTTGTCCTGCCGGTGCGCATTAACAATGAGAAACTGGATGGGGCGCGTATGGTGTTTTATGAAGAGTTGAAAGACCGTGTGCGTTCGCTTTCGATGTACGATGCCATTTTGGAAGTGAATCATTGGTGCCATGAAAAAGCCGTTTACCAACCCAGCGATGCCCGCACCAGTTCGCCTTTGGCCACAGTGCGTACGGCTTTTGGGCGTTGTGGCGAGGAGTCCACCTTGCTGGTGGCGGCTCTGCGTTCGGTGGGCATTCCGGCGCGCCAAGTCTATACGCCCCGTTGGGCGCATACGGATGACAATCATGCCTGGGTGGAAGCCTGGGCAGATGGCCAGTGGTATTTCTTGGGTGCTTGCGAGCCGGAACCTGTTTTGGATTTGGGTTGGTTTAACGCTCCGGCTAGCCGGGGGATGTTGATGCATACCCGGGTGTTTGGATACTACGAAGGGAAGGAAGATGTGATGGAGATTACTCCTAACCATACAGAAATTAATATCACGGAGAAATATGCACCGACAGCAAAGGTCGAAGTTTGTGTAAAAGACAAAGAAGGTAATCCTGTTTCGGGTGCTTTGGTGGAGTTCAAACTTTTTAATTATGCAGAGTTCTATACGGTGGCTAAAAAGCGGACAGGTGAAAATGCCACTTGCAGTTTGGTTGCAGGAAAGGGGGATATGTTGGTGTGGGCCTCTAAAGATGGCTATTTCGGCTTCTCCAAAGTGACCTTCGGCCAGCAATCGGTGGTGGACGTGACGTTGGATAAGAAAGAAGGCGACCTTTTTGCGATGGATATCGACGTGGTTCCTCCCGTGGAAAATGCGAATCTGCCGGAAGTGACGCCCGAACAACGTGCCGAAAATGACCGGCGTTTGCTGGTGGAAGACTCTATCCGCAATGCTTATACAGCTACCTTCATGGATGAAGAGAAAGCCCGTCAGTTTGTCGGTTCGCTATCTGGATTGAAAGCAGATGAGGCCGGTCAAGCTGTCCGTTATCTGGTAGCTTCTTATGGAAACCACGATGTTTTATGCCGTTTTCTGACTCAGGCCTCCGATGCCGGCAAGGCATCGTTGGCAATCCGCCTTTTAAGCGTTGTCTCTGCAAAAGATTGGCGCGACATTTCTTTGGACGTGTTGAACGATCACCTGTTGAATACGCCGGAGGTCGTTTGCGGCCGATATGCACAAGCGCTACTGAATCCACGTGTAGCTACTGAGGGATTGACTCCTTACAAAGCGTTCTTCCAGCGCGTGATTGATGCGGATTTGGCTAAGTCGTACCGTGACCGTCCCCAGTTGTTGGTCGAATGGTGTAAAGATTCCATTACGTTAAACGATACGTTGAATGTGCGCCGTGTTCCCATGTCACCCGAAGGGGTTTGGAAAGCGCGGGTAGCCGATGGCCTTTCGCGTGATATCTTTTTTGTTTCCATGGCTCGCAGTTTGGGCATCCCGGCGTGGATAGACAACGTGACAGGCGAGGTTTGTTACCAGGACCTGAATCAGAAGGGGGAACCTGTTTACGATGTAGACTTCCATGTTGGCTTGGCTGAACAAGTCTCCCCTTCAGGGCACTTGGTAGCTACCTATCAAGCCACGCCCGTTTTGGACGATCCCAAGTATTATACGCATTTCTCTATCGCGAAGTGTGTGGATGGCCGCTTGCAGTTGCAGAGCTATGACGAAGCACTTTGGTCTGCCTTGTTGAAGTCCCCCAGGGCTGTCCCAGAAGGTTATTATGTCATGACGTCTGGCACTCGTCTGGCCAATGGAGGCGTGCTTGCCCATATCCGTTCCTTCCGGGTAGAAAGTGGGAAGCCAACGAAAATACCTCTCGTAATGCGTGAAAGCAAAGACGAGATACAAGTGATAGGCAGTTTCAATGCCGAGTCTATCTTCACTCCTTTGGAGGATGGAAAACCGGGTGTGGAACCCATTAATTTCCTGACGGCTTGCGGGCGTGGTTATTATGTCGTGGGCATCCTCGGCCCGGGGCAAGAACCTACCAACCATGCCTTGAAAGATATTGCCAAACTTGGCAAGGAACTGGAGGAGTGGGGGCGTAAAATGGTGTTGCTCTTCCCCAATGCCGAGATGTATAAAAGGTATCATGTGGAGGATTTCCCCGGCCTGCCTTCGACCATCATCTACGGATTCGATACGCACGGTGCCGCCGGTCAAATAGCCGATGAGATGAAGTTGCGCAACCAGATTTCGTTGCCCATCTTCATCATCACCGACACGTTCAACCGCGTGGTCTTTGTTTCCCAAGGCTATACTATCGGGCTTGGCGAGCAACTGATGCGTACCATCAGAGGGCTGTAAGAGCCTGGATGGTGCGTGCAACCCTTTGGGCTGTGGTCACGGGGCGGGCGTACTCGGAGATGTGTACAGTCCCGCCCATTGAGACAGCCTCGTTGCGGTAGTGCATCCCGCTGGCCACCTCTTCACGGGCAGAGAAGTGGAACTCCTGAATGCCCGTTTCCCGCGCGATACGTGCGATATTTCCTTCATTGACCCCACAGCCGGCGAGCAAAGTGATGCGTCCGCCGGCTTTTTCTTGCAATTCTTTTAAGAGGGGGATGCCTTGCTCGGCGGTAGGCTGCTGTCCAGAGGTCAGGATGCGGTGGCATCCCAAAGCTATGATGTCTTCCAAGGCTTTTAGGGGATTGCGGCATACGTCAAAGGCGCGGTGGAAGGTGACAGACATGCCGTCGGATACTTGCATCAGTTGTTCCATGAGAGGAAGGTCTACGTCTCCTTCAGGTGTCAGGCAGCCGAACACCACACCGTCTGCGCCTAACTTCCGGGCGTTCTCGATGTCTTTCAGCATGATGCGTTGTTCCAGGGGAGAATAGAGGAAGTCGCCGCCACGTGGGCGGATGATGACGTGCAGGCGTGTCGAGGTCAGCATTTCACGTGCTAAGGAGATGTCGCCATACGGAGGGGTCGTGCCTCCTTCGGGGATGCCGGCGCAAAGTTCTACACGGTTGGCACCTCCGGCTTGGGCGGCCAGGCAACTCTCGACGGAGTTGGCACAGACTTCGAATAAATACTTTTTTTCCATACACAAGGAGATTTTAGGGTGTTTGTATAAAAAACGGGCGCGGATTACATGGATTTGCGCGGATGGCTCAAATAGAATTATCCGTGAAATCCGCGTAATCCGCGCCTATGTAATATTATAATAATGTGTAAGCTTACTTCGCGTAGCTCACCGCCCGCGTTTCGCGGATGACCGTGATCTTTACTTGTCCGGGGTAGGTCATTTCGTCTTGAATCTTCTTGGCTATTTCGCCGGACAGTTTTTCGGTCTGCTTGTCGTCAATCTTGTCGGCACCGACAATGACGCGCAATTCGCGGCCGGCCTGGATGGCGTAGGTCTTGGTGACGCCGGGGTAGGACATGGCCAGTTGTTCCAGGTCGTTGAGGCGCTTGATGTAAGCCTCCACAATCTCGCGGCGTGCGCCGGGACGGGCGCCCGATATGGCGTCGCACACCTGCACGATGGGAGCCAGCAGGCTGCTCATCTCGACTTCGTCGTGGTGGGCGCCGATGGCGTTGCAGATGTCAGGCTTTTCCTTGAATTTCTCGGCCAGCTTCATGCCATAGAGTGCGTGCGGCAGTTCGGGCTCTTCGTCGGGCACCTTGCCGATGTCGTGCAAGAGTCCGGCCCTCTTCGCTTTCTTGGGGTTCAGTCCCAGTTCGGAAGCCATCACGGCGCAGAGGTTGGCCGTCTCGCGGGCGTGTTGCAGGAGGTTCTGGCCGTAGCTGGAGCGGTATTTCATCTTGCCGATGATGCGGATGAGTTCCGGGTGCAGTCCGTGTATGCCCAGGTCGATAGTGGTGCGTTTGCCGGTTTCGATGATTTCTTCTTCTACCTGTTTGCGCACTTTGGCCACGACTTCCTCAATGCGGGCGGGGTGAATGCGCCCGTCGGTCACCAACTGGTGCAGGGCAAGGCGTGCGATTTCGCGGCGCACGGGGTCGAAGGCGGAGAGTACGATGGCTTCCGGCGTGTCGTCCACCACGATTTCCACACCTGTGGCGGCTTCCAGTGCGCGGATGTTGCGTCCTTCGCGTCCGATGATACGGCCTTTGATTTCGTCCGATTCGATGTGGAATACGGTGACCGAGTTTTCAATGGCTGTTTCCGTGGCGACGCGCTGTATGGTCTGGATGACGATGCGCTTGGCTTCCTTGTTGGCCGTCATCTTGGCATCGTCCATGATGTCGTTGATGTAGGACTGCGCTTCGGTTTTGGCTTCTTCTTTCAGCGATTCAATCATGCGTTCCTTGGCTTCTTCGGCCGAGAGCCCCGAGATGGCTTCCAGTTTTTCAATCTCCTGGCGTTGCAGGTGCTCCAGTTCTTCTTTTTTCTTGTCGATTACTTCGAGTTGCGCCTCTAAGTTTTCTTTGATGGCTTCTGCCTCTTGCTTCTTGCGTTGCAGGTCTTCGTGGCGTTGGTTCAGTGCCAGTTCGCGTTGTTTCAGCTTGTTTTCCGCCTGTTGGATTTTCTGGTTGCGTGCGGCCACTTCTTTTTCCAGTTCGGCTTTCTTGTCCAGGAACTTGCCTTTGACTTCCAGCAACTTGTTTTTCTTCATGACTTCCGCTTCGGTCTCGGCTTCTTTCAGGATGGCTTCGTACTTCGACTTGAGGCCGTACCGGAAGAACAAGTAAGCGCCCACTCCGCCGATGACGAGGCAGGCTGCCGATGCTAATAGTAATATTGGAACTATACCCATTTTTTGTTAGTTATTTAATTGGTTATAAAAAAAGCACTGTCCGGCTTGCCCTTGGCGGGGGCAATCCCAACAGTGCGTGAATTTGCTTTCCATCTGACAGGTTGCGGTTGGCTTTCCGCTTACTCGTTTTCCTTGAAGTGGTTGTCCAACACTTCTGTCAGTTCTCTGATCTTTTCCGTATAAGGTCGCGTGTCGTTCCGGTCTTTCTGGTCAAGCACTTGCAGTGCAAACTCGAAGGCCGTGATGGCGATCGCCTTTTCGGGCGACAATTCCGGGTTGGCCTGCCGGTTCTGGTTAAACCTTATATTGACCTGTTTGGCGGCTTCCCTTACGATTTCTTCATCCTCCCGTCGGATGAATACGGGGTAAGTGGTGCCTGCCATGTTCAGGTTGATTCTTATTTTATCGTTCATACATCTTTTCGGCTCTTCTATTCATTCAGCAAAGCGATGCATTTATCGACTTCACGCACCAGCCTTGTCAATCGTTGCTTGGTCTCTTTCACGTCGCTGCCGTCCAAGCTGATTGCCGTGGCTGTTTTCAGGTCGTTGTAGCGTTTGTCCAGTTCGTCATAGTCAGCTTGTAGCCTCCTGTGCGCTTCTTCCTTTTCTTCCAACTGCCGTTTCAGCTCCGCGTTTTCGTGCCGCTGCTGTTCGTGCAGGTAAATCAGGTGCCTGAGCCGCGTTTCAAAGGTGCTCAATAGCTGCTTTCCTTCGTCTGTCATTACTACTCCGCCAAAATTTCAGACAAATATACAATTTACTTGCATCTTACAAAAACTTTTCGGCGAAAAAACGTCGTTTGGGGGGCATTTTCTCTGATTTTGGCGGTTTCTTGGGGAGAAACGTCGTTCTTTGCAAGGGAAATGCTCGATTCCCGGCATTCTGCTGTAATGTCTTTTCCTCGCGCTTCCCTTGTCGGGAAAAGATAAGGCGTACCGGAGGCAAAACATGCGTTGTCCGGAAAATGTGTGCATAAATGCTTGTCTGTGGCGGCCGTTTCAGGGGAGTGCGGAAGGCGTTTGCTTCCACCGCACTCGGGAGAAACGAACGCCGCACTCGGGAGAAATGAACGCCGCACTCGGGAGAAACCGATGTAGAAGGGAATGCGAATATGGGTTTTGTCTATTGATTATCAGTGATGTATGCATCCTTCCCGTTGGGTCCGTTTTCATCCTGTCCGGATAGTGGAAGAAGTTTATATGAAGTTCTTTATAAAATTATTTGGTTTATATTATAAACTTATCTATCTTTGCAGCGGAGTTCGAACCCAACGTGTTGTATCAATCGGAAATATGAACCTTTTAAAACAAAGAAAAAGACAATGGAAGACAAGAAATTGAACGAACAGGAAAGTCTGGAACTGATTACAAGGATGATTCAGAACAGCAAGAAGAACCTGGAGTTGGGCAGCGGGAATATTTTCCTGTTGTGGGGATACCTCTCGGCGGTGATGGCGGCCGTAGTGCTGCTCTTGGTGTGGCTGACGGGGATGCTGAAATGGAATTGGCTTTGGTTTGCCATCCCGTTGCTGGGCTGGCCTCTGCAGGCGTATTTGCAGAAGAAGACGGAACGCCGTGTGCTGACCTACACGGACAAGGTGATAGCATCGGTGTGGGGCGTGTTGGGCATGGCGATGGGCGTGGGTGCCGCGTTTTATTGCGTGGATGCCGACCGGGCCATGCTGATTCTGCCTCTGATGGTGTTGTGTGCGGGCATCGGCGTGGCCATCACAGGGAACATTATCCGCGACCGCTGGATGAGGTTCTGCGGGGTGCTTTCGTTCTTCGTCGGGCTGTTCTCGCTCAAAGGCATGGAGAGCTTTAATCTGGAGGGTTGGTACAGCGATTGCATCACTTTCATCGTGTGCATCGTGCTGATGTTCATCATCCCCGGCCATCGGCTGAACCGCGAAGCCCGCCGTTTGCGGAAGAAAGGGGGCGAGTGATGTTCAAGGAACTGAATCCGTTGCTGCACAGCGAACTGCGCCTGGCCGTGATGTCCCTGCTCATCAGCGTGGAAGAGGCGGACTTCGTCTACATCCGCCAGGAGACGGGTGCCACGGCGGGCAACCTGAGCGTGCAGATAGACAAGCTCTCGGCGGCGGGATACGTGGAGGTGACCAAGACGTTCAAGGGGAAGAAACCCTGCACCCTTTGCCGCATTACCCCGCAAGGCGTGCAGGCCTTCGAGGAATACGTGGAGGCGCTGAAGTCGTACATAATTAAATGAAGAATGAAGAACGAAGAATGAAGAATTTTGTTGCACACAAAAGAAAGAGTCTTTCCACTGGAACGGACGCTGCGCGACAATTCTTCGTTCTTCATTTACATCCAACAAAATTCTTCATTCTTCGTTCTTCATTCTTCATTTAATTTGTTTAGTCCACGGTCCACGCCCGATTATGCGCCCGTGTTTTCTTTGGGTCGTAGTGCATGCCCGCCTGGGTCGGGATTTTCAGGACGTAGGTGCGTCCGCTCCGGTTTTGCAGGAAAGTGTCGCGCAACCAGAGGTTGGCGTCTTTCAACTGCGCGTAGCTGATGCCTTTGCCCTTGGCGTAGGCGGCCAGGTCTTCTATGCCGGTGGTGACGGTGTCCGTCGTATAAGGAATGGGCGGGTAGAGATGCTCGCGTTTCAGGAGGAAACCATACTGTTGCGGATTGCTGAGCACTGTCTTCGCGGCCAGAAGGCGGAACATGTAGCGGGCCGTCTCCTCCACCAACCAAAGGTCGACCGCGCGGCCGGCGCCTTGCCGCGCCAGTTGCTGTGTGATGCGCCCTTGCCCGGCGTTGTACGAGGCAGCCACGCAGAGCCAGCTTCCGTACTTTTCGTAGGCTTCCTTCAGGTAATGGCAGGCGGCACGGGTGCTTTTCTCGATGTGGTAACGCTCGTCAATGTTGTCGTTCACTTCCAAACCATATTCACGTCCCGTAGTTTTCATGAATTGCCACATCCCTGCTGCCCCGGCGCGCGAGCGGGCTTGCGGGTTGAGGCTGCTCTCGATGACGGCCAGGTATTTCAGGTCGTCGGGCATTCCTTCTTCGCGCAGGATGGGTTCGATGATGGGGAAGTAGCGGTTGGCCCGCTTGATGGTGAGCAGGGTAGACGAATGCATGTAGGTGAAGGCCATCAGTTCGCGGTCCAATCGTTCGCGCAGGTCGTAGCGGTCGAGGTCAATGGTCTCGTCGGCAAAGCTGACGCTCTCCGGCACGTGCAGGGGCACGGTATAAGACAATGTCTGGGATTTGACGGAGTCGCGTTCGGGATGGAACTTGTCGCTGCCCACTAGGAAGGGGAGGACCGAGCCGGCGCATAGGGCGACAACGGCCGTAAGGGCGGTGTACTTGAGATGGTTTTTGTTCATATCTGTTTCTTCTTTCAGGATTTGTTCAGTTCTTTATCGGCAGCCTTTCCCATAGGAAGCGCGGGATGAGCCTCCAGAGGAAGACCAGCACGCGGTAGCGCGCGTCGATGACGCAGACCCGCTTCCGCCGTTCCAAAGCACGGACGATGCGGGCGGCCACCCGTCCGGCGGGCATCAGCATGGGATAGCGCTTGTCTCCCCGCAACAGTTCGGTATCCACGAATCCCGGGCGGATGTCGGTGAAGCGGATGCGCAGGTCTTGCATCCGTGCCAGTTGTGCCAGGGCGTCGATGTAGGTGTTCTGGAAACGCTTGGTGGCGGAGTAGGCCGGAGCCGCGCCCAGTCCCTTCGTGCCCGCAATGGAACTGATGACGGCGATGTGCCCGCCCCCTCTCTGCCGGAAATATTGGTAAGCCGTGCCCACCATGCGTATGAATCCGTCGACGTTGGTTTGCGCCGTGGCCAGTTCCACTTCCTGCTCCAGTTCCGGGTTTTGGCGGCCGATGCCTGCGCAGAGCAGGAAGACGTCCATCCCGCCCAGGTCTTCTATCAGGCCGAGGAGTTGGCGCGGGCTTTCCTTGGCGGTGACGTCCACCTGCCGGTACTTGGACCGGTCGGGCGCCAAGGTTTGTATCTCTTTCAGCTTCTCTTCCCGGCGGCCTGCCACGCCCACTTGCCAGCCTCGGCGGAGTAATTGCAAGGCCACCTCGCGTCCGATGCCGGAAGTGGCGCCTATGATGACGGCTCGTTTCATGTTTCTTCTGTTTAATATCCTATTTGGCTGTATTTCTTTGCAAAGGTACGCCATTTCCCAATAAATTGCGCCCGAAAGCTTTGTATTTGTCGGAATATGGAGTATATTTGTTTCCGTTTTCACCTTCCTTTGGTGAAGACGCCGACAACCAAGGAATCATAATCACTAAAACCTGCAGAGAAGAATGGAAAAGAAAATTGTCAATTCGTACGAAGATTTCGAGAAATTAGTAGGCCAACCTATCGGCACTTCCGACTATGTGGAGATTACGCAGGAGCGCATCAATCTCTTTGCCGACGCCACGTCGGACCACCAGTGGATACACGTCGACGTGGAGCGCGCCAAGGCAGAAAGCCCCTTCAAGAGCACCATCGTGCACGGCTACCTGACGCTCTCCATGCTGCCTTACCTTTGGAACCAGATTATCGAGGTGAACAACCTGAAGATGATGATCAACTACGGCATGGAGAAGATGCGCTTCGGGCAGGCGGTCCTCTCCGGGCAACGCATCCGCCTGAACGCCAGCCTCCAGTCATTGGCCAACCTGCGCGGCGTGGCCAAGGCCGAAATCAAGTTCTCCATCGACATCGAGGGCGAACGCAAGAAGGCGCTCGAGGGCGTGGCCGTCTTCCTTTATTACTTCAATAGCTGATTATCGGGAGTATAACTCTCTCCACAAGTGGCGCAGGGCCGCCACAGGATGGAACCACAACATGCGGGGACCGGCATAGCGCATCACTTGGCGCATCCGTTCCCGCATGTCGCGTTTATAGCAGTGCACGGGGCATCGGCGGCAGGTCTTCTTCCCCTCGCCGAAGGGGCAGCGGTCCAGCCGGGCATGGGCATAGGCCAGCAATGCTTTGCACTCGGGGCAAAGCTCGCGGTTTCCCTCTTTGCGTCGGCAATAGAGGCGGATCATCTGTTCGGCGGTTCGTTTCTCGTGTGCGATGCGGGACATAAAATTTGTTTTTGGGCGGTAAAGTTAAATCAAATATCAGTGATTGCCTAATAAGCAGCCATGATTTGGCTTACCTTTGCCTTGTGAATGCAAAAACTTACAGATATGAAGACTTTACTTATACTGATAAGACACGTGAACTTGGGTTGTGCAGGGATAATCCTCCTTGTTTTGTCAATGCTTTTTGCATGTCGCGCCCCGGAGGATTCGTTTACATCTCTTCGGGGCAGACTCCAGGCATATACTGATACGCTGGATGCGCAGGTGGGCATCGCCTTGCTGACCGAAGGAGGGGATAGCTTGACCGTAAACAATTCGTGCCGTTATCCGCTGATGAGCGTACTCAAGTTTCATCAGGCTTTGGCTGTGTGCGAGTATTTGTATGGGCGGCATCAGTCTCTTGACACTCTTTTGCATGTGGCTCCCGGAGAACTGAAACCGGATACTTGGAGCCCGTTACGGGATAAGTACCAAACTGCCGGTCGGACAGATAGCATCCCTATTCCTGTTAGGGAACTCCTGAGCTATACGCTTCAACAAAGCGACAATAACGCATGCGACATCCTTTTTGACCGGATTCTTCCTCCTGCCCAAGTGACCCGCTTCTTGCAAGAACGTACCCGCTTGGATGATTTCAATCTTGTTTATACGGAAGATGAGATGAAGGAGAACCATGCCCGTTGTTACGAGAATTGGTCTACTCCTTATGCAGCCGTATGTTTGATGGCTATGTTCTTGCAGACGGATCTGGTGCATGAACCCTATAAATCTTTTATGAAGGAAACGATGCTTGCCTGCCGGACGGGGTTGTCGCGGCTTCCGGCTCCTTTCATGGAAACGAATGCCGCAATAGGACATAAGACGGGGAGCGGATATGTCATGCCGGACGGGCGTGTGTCGGCCACCAATGATGTCGGATTCATAGCTTTGCCCGATGGCTCCCGTTATGTAATAGCGGTTTTTGTGAAAGATTCCGGGTATGACGAGCAGGCCAGTGAGGCAATCATTGCCCATGTATCCAAGTTAGTATATACTTTCTTCTTAGAGAAATAATCTTCTTAGAACCTGATTTTTGCTTGGAATGCCATCCGTTCGCCCGTCGCCGGATGCGTGAACTCCAGCCTCTCCGCGTGCAGGCAGAGCCTTTGGGCAGGTGTCCCGTAGAGGGCATCGCCCACGATGGGGCAGTGCAGGCCCAACGGATGGGCGGCGTGTACGCGGAGTTGGTGCGTGCGTCCCGTCTGCGGATAGAAGGCAATGAGGGTGCGCCCGTTTCTTCTTCTTTCCAGGACTTCATAATCGGTGATGGCTGGTTTCCCATGTGCCAGGTCTGCTACCTGCCGGGGACGGTCGTGCAGGTCGGGGCGCAGGGGGAGGCTGATGCTTCCCCGGTCGTTGGGGACCAGCCCGTCCAGCAGGGCGATGTACCGCTTGCGGACGAGGCGTTGCTCGAACTCCCTTTGCAGGCATCGGTATGCTTCCTTGGTCTTCGTGATGAGCAGCAGGCCGGATGTATCCATGTCCAGCCGGTGTACAGCCAAGGCCTGGGGATGGCGCGCTTGCATCAGGGCTTGGACGGAGGCGGCGGCTTCCTTGCCGGGCACGGAGAGGAGGCCGGAGGGCTTGTTTACCACCAGCAGGGTTTCGTCTTCGTAGATGATTTCCAAATCTGTGTCTGGTCTGTTTCCTTGGCCTAATGGATTGTCTTCCACGTCCAGGCCTTGCAACATGTGGCGCAGGATGGGGCCGCACTTGCCCGTACATGATGGGTAGTAGCACCCCTGCCGCCGTACCTCTGTCTGCGAGGGGGCGCCCCACCAGAACTCGGCCATCGCCAAGGGCTTCCAGCCGTGCAGGTAGGCGTATTGCAGCAGCTTGGGGGCGGCACATTCGCCCGCTCCGGCGGGAGGTATCCTTTGCACGGTGTCGGCGAAGATTTCGCACAAGTCCTTCACCTCGCCCCGGCTGTTCAGCAGGCGGAATTGCCGGAAGAGGCGTAGTTGCAGGTCTGCCGAGCGTGTCTTCCGCTCGTGCTTCATGGCTTGCAGGCGGGCTTCGTGCGCCTCCGTTACCCTGTGGAGAGCATCCGTCCGCTCCTTCCAACGGCGTTCCATGCGTTTGTATTCAGCCTTTTGGTATTGGCTTTCGCGGATGAGCGCCTCTGCTTCTTCGGGTGTCAGGGCGGGGGAGCGCCGGCGTTCTTCGCGTCGTGCCTTGGCTTCCTTCAGGGCTTGGCGGGCGGTGCCCAGGGCTGCGCTTGCCTCGGCCTCGCATTGGCGGAGGGATGCTTGCTGTTGCAGATATTCCGGGTCTTGCTCCATCTGCGCGATGCGGGCGTTGAGGGCGGATATTTCTGCCTCTTCTTGTTTGAAGAACCCGCCGGGTTGCAGGAGGTCGTACACCGGGGGCACGAAGAACGGGAGCCGGTTCTTTCCGGCCAAGATGCCGGAGAAGGCGGCGAGATAGCCCGTTTCGCCCGCGTCGGCCTGCACCACCAGCACGCCGAACATCTTCCCCTCGCTCCATTCGGGGTGTCCGGCCAGATACTGTTGCACCTCTTCCGCCGCACGGATGCAGAGGGGATGCGGCGTGTAGCAGAAGGGGTAGGTGAACCGGGCGGGCAGGGCGATGCCGCTGATGTCTGTGTGAAACCGATGTAGCATGATGGGTGAAGTTGTTATGTCTTATGTCTTATTCCGTTATCCTGGTGCAGAGGATGGCTCTTCCCTGGTGCAGAGGATACCCCTCCTCTGGTGCAGAGGATGCCTCTCCTCTGGTGCAGAGATTAACTATGCTCTGGTGCAGAGGAAGGCTCTTCCCTGGTGCAGAGGATGGCGAAAGGTGCTCGTTACTGGAAATCATACTCCTCACAGATGCGTTCATAACGGGTGTCTTTTTTAGGGTTTGACAGGCTTGTTGATGTCTCTGTTTGCCTGGTTAAGCGCGTGCAAAGTTAGTGATTTTCTGCTATAAATTCCCTGCGATACCGTTTGTCATATCCTAAATATCGGTAACTTTGGCCTCTGAAAACAAGAACGATATGTATCTAATTCACATTGAATCAGAATGAAAGGGCAAAGTATAAAGAATATCATGACCCGTTGGTGGCGCGAACCTTACCCCTCGCTGGTCAGCCCGTGGAAGGTCGGTGTTCGTCTGGGTGCTCCCGTGGATGTTCCCCAAGTATTACGAGGAACGGGCGTGGACGTTGGGTAAGGAGGTGTCGGGCACGTTGGCCTTGCTCCTGTGCGTCACCGTGTGCGTCTGGCTCTACGTGGCATGGCTCTGCGGGGTGATGCCGGGCGTGCGTCTTTTCTTCACGGTGCTGCTCTGGGTACTGATATTGGGGGCTTTCCCCACCGTGCTCTTCGCGATGTGGAACCGCAATATCCGGTTGGCAAGGAACCTGCGCGAGGCCACGGAACTGAATCTCCGTTTGTCCCAAAAGCCGGAAGCGGAGGAAACGCCTCCCGCCACGCTTGTCTTTTCGGGGGGCACGAAAGAAATGTTGGAGATGGACGCCCGTTCTTTCCTCTACGCCGAGTCCGAGGGCAACTATGTCCGCCTGCATTACCTCTCCCACAAGGACAACCGTCCCGTCTCCAAGCTCCTGCGCCTCACGATGAAGCAGGCCGAGGCGATGGTGGCTTCCGCGCCTTTCATCGTCCGTTGCCACCGGGCTTTCCTGGTCAATCTTCATCAGGTCTCGAAGGTGGACGGCAATTCGCAAGGGTATCGCCTCCGGCTGGAGGGGTGTGCGGAGGAGGTGCCGGTGTCGAGGGGGTATGCCAAGAGTGTAAAAGCGTTAATCGAGAGCGATTAAAAGTTAAGTCATCCGTCCCAATTTTCTCCCGTTCGTCCCACTCCCTCCCCGTCCGTCACATATCCCTGCCGTCTGTCCCGGATATTTTTATGCCTGATAATCAATGCGTATGTTTGCATCGGATTAAAACATAACCGATATGAAGACGGGAAGCGCGGCGCGGGCGCAGGCCCAATGCCTGACCCTTGAAGTGCGCGACATCGACCGCGTGCAAGGTTTCCTCTATGTAGCCGTCTATTCCTCGCCGGACAATTTCCTGAAGAAACTCCTCACGGGCTTCCGCGTGGAGGTGAAGGACAAGACCGTCATCGTGCCTTGCGAGGGCTTGCCCAAGGGGACGTATGCCCTGGCCCTTTTCCAAGACCTGAACGGAAACGGGACGCTGGACACGGGCGCTTTCGGCATTCCCCAAGAGCCGACGGCTTTCAGCAACGACGCGCAGGGCGTGATGGGGCCGCCCTCGTTCGAGGAATGCAGCTTCACGCTGCGGGGCGACACAACCTTGGTAGTGCATCTCCGGTGATTGGCCGGTAGTATCTCTTTTAGTCCAAAGTTCGGGCTGCAAGAGACCATACTTTGGTCCCACCGGGACCGCCCACTGGTCCGCATGGGATGTCCCACTGGTCCAAGCCGGACCGCTCACTGGTCCGGCATGGACCAGACTTTGGAATTTGCTGGTCCAATCATACTTTTGACAATCAACGTACTATAAAATCGTGACCGATGAAGCATTTCCCTCTTTTTATCCTTGTGGGATGTCTTTACGCACATCCCCTTGTGGCACAGACAACGACCGCCGACACCATCCGCCTGACGCTCTCTATGGATACCATCACCTTGGACGAGGTAGTGGTGACCGAACGCCGCACGCCTGCCGCCACGGGTCGTTGGAGCGATATGTCTCCCGTGGAGCTGGTCACCGTGGCAGGCTCGAACGGCGATTTGTACAAGGCTTTGCAGACTTTGCCGGGCGTGCAGGTGCAGGGCGAGACGGGCCGCCTCTTGGTGCGCGGGGGCAGCAGCGAGGAGACGCAGACCTACATTAACGGCCTGCACGTGCTGAAACCTTATACCTCGACGGGCATCAACACGGCGGCGCGGAGCCGGTACTCCACGTTTATGTTCAGCGGGGTCAACCTGGCTTCGGGCGGCGCGCCGTTGGAGTACGGGCAGGCCCTCTCCGCCGTCCTCCCGCTGGAGACGAAGGACGAAAGCCCCGTGACGAAGCTGGGCGTGAATGCGTCTATCGTGGGCGTGGTCGGCGGAGGGACGCGGGCTTTTCGCCGGGGGTCGCTCTCCGTGGACCTGACCTATCAGCATTTGGGGCTATATAATAAGATGTATAGCGGGCGGCGCGAATTTGCAGAGCCGTACAAGATGTTTTCCGCCGCCACGCAGTTCCGTCATTCGCTGGGGAATAATCTGTTGCTGAAGATTTACGGGCAATACGACCGTACCGACTTCTCCTCCTACGAAGACGGGGACACACGCCGCCTCTTCTCCTTGGGGGAAGACAACGTGTATGTGAATGCCACCCTGCGCCGGCGTATGAAGGACGGTTGGGAAGGATATGCGGGCGCGGCCTTTTCCTATAACAGGCAAGGCATCAGGGGGGCGGCACAAACCGATGATTGTTGGGAGGAACGCCAGCAGGAACTGCACGTGAAGGCCACGGCCACACGACTTTGGACTTCCGGCCTGCGCATCGGGGGCGGGGTGGAGAGCTTCATCCGTCGCTATGCGAACCGTTATGCGTGGCGGGACGTGGAGAGTGCGGGCAAGGTCCGTCCTGTGGTGTCCGCCGCCTTCCTCTCCGCCACGTGGTTTCCGTGGGAGATATTGAAGGCAGAAGCCTCTTTGCGGGCGGAGCATACAGGGCAGGACAAACGGATGAGCTTCTCACCCCGCGTGGCGGTGAACTGTTATGCGGGCGATGCCGTGCTCTCGGCCACCGTGGGGCGTTACACCCAGCAGGCGGAGTTCCGTCTCTTGGCCCTCCGTCCCGGCTTGAAGTCCTCCACGTGCTGGCAATACAACCTGGGCATGTAGTACGAACGGGGCGGACGCCTTGGCAAGGCGGAGGCGTATTATAAGGATTACGGTCGCCTACCCCTGTGGGAAGGTCCGTCGCTCACCACTCACGGCTACGGGCACAGCGCGGGCTTCGACCTCTTCTTCCTCGACCGCGCCTCGCTGAAGAACGTGGAATACCGCCTCTCCTACACCTACAACCTCTCTCGCCGCCGCTACCTGGAGTACACCGAACTGACCACGCCCCAGTATGCCACGCGCCACAATGCCTCCTTCGTCCTCCGGTGGTCCATCCCCCGCCTGCGCCTCATCCTCGGCCTGACGGACACCTACGCCAGCGGTCGCCCTTGGCACAATCCCGCCCTCCCCGGCCTGATGAACGATGAGGCGAAGCCCTACAACAGCCTCGACCTGGGGCTGACCTTCCTGCTCAGTCCGAAAGTCATCCTCACCGCCTCGGCCACGAACATCCTCTGCCGGCGCAACGAGTTCGGGCGGGTGGACGGTCGTCCCGTGCTGGCCTCGGCGGACCATTTCTTCTATGTCGGGGTGTATGTGACGTTGGGGAGGAAGGCGGCGTATGACGTGTCGAATTTCTGAGGGGGAATAGGATCCTTTCCTTATTCCGCTTTCAGTTCCGGAATGACAAGCACAGAGTCATTGCATCGGATTCCGTAAAAAACATCACGCACCCTTCCTTGTTGCGGGACCAAACCCTTCCTTGTTGCGGGACCAAGACCCCCTTTTCCACAAGGTCCTTTATATCACGTGCTGCTGTATCAAGTGACACCTTCACACGTTTTGCCCAATTCTTGGCAGTCAATTTTCCGGGGTAACCGTCCAGATACAAATTCAACACCTCGCGCTGACGGTCTGATATAACCGTCTCGGCATGGTTTTGCCAGAAGATTGTCTTATTCAGTACCCTGTCCAATGTCTTGTCGGATTGTCCCACTGAGCGGAGCAGGCAATCCAAGTACCATAGCATCCATTCCGTTATCTCGCAAGAACCTTTCTGTGTCTTTTCCAATACATCATAATACTGCTTCTTGTCCGCGTTGATTTGATGTGAGATACTGAAAAAGCGCATGCTTGAATTCTCGGCTTGCGACAGTGCCATGTCTGCGATTGCCCGTCCGATTCTCCCGTTGCCATCATCAAAAGGATGGATGCAGACAAACCACAAATGCGCTATGGCCGACTTGAGATAACCGTTCCGTGTGTCAGAGTTAAACCATTCCAGGAAACGTGTCATCTCCTCCTTTATTCTTTCTGCGGACGGAGCCGCATAATGCACCTTTTCCCTGCCAAACATGCCCGATACGACTTTCATTTCCCCGCTGCGATATTGCGCCACATCTATTTTAACTGTCCCGCTCCAGCCTGTGGGGAAGAGGCAATTGTGCCACCCGAACAGCCTTTCATGGGTCAACGGGGCGTTATAATTAACAGTCGCGTCAAGGGCCATTTCCACGACCCCATCTACATAACGGGAAACTTCGACCGGGTTTGCTATCGGCACGCCGAGCTTTCGGGCTACCGACGAACGGACTTGTTCCGTATTCAACTCCACGCCTTCTATTTCCGACGATGCGATGATGTCATGCGAAAGGGCTTCGGTTATGGCTGACATCTTATCGTCAAACCCCATCAGGCTGAGCCGCCCCATCAGATAACCGACAGCTTTATACACCTCATTCAGTTTGGCATGTACAAGTTCTTTGTCCCATGAAAACGATGGCCAATCGTTATGTTCATATATATACATAGTGCTATCATTTTTGCAAAGGTAGTTTTTTGCGGCGAATTAACCGCATATTTTGCGGCTTATTATCCGCAGGACAAC
>CASEKR010000018.1 GCA_949288585.1 uncultured Bacteroides sp.
ATACTTCAAGGATACGCAGTTTGCCGACCTGATGAAGCGCCGCATCTTCAACGTGCTGCTCATCGCCAACCCGTATGACGCCTTCATGCTGGAAGACGACGGGCGCATCGACGAAAAGATATTCAATGAATATGCCTCGCTGTCATTGCGCTACCCGCCACGATTCAGCCAGGCCACCACGTGTGACGAGGCTGTGGCCCAACTGCAATCCATGACCTACGACCTGGTCATCTGTATGCCCGGCACAGGGGAAACGGAAATCTTCGATACCGCCCGCCGCATCAAGCAGGATTACCCGCACATCCCCATCGTGATACTTACACCCTTCAGCCACGGAGTGAGCGAACGCATGGCCAATGAAGACCTGAGCGCCTTCGAGTACGTGTTCTGCTGGCTGGGGAATACCGATTTGCTGGTATCCATCATCAAGCTGATAGAGGACAAGATGAACCTGGAGCACGACGTCAACGAAGTGGGCGTGCAGGTCATCCTGCTGGTGGAAGACAGCATCCGCTTCTATTCGTCCGTGCTGCCCAACCTCTACAAATTCGTCTTGCAGCAGAGCCAGGAGTTCAGTACGGAGGCATTGAATGCCCACCAACGCACCTTGCGCATGAGGGGACGTCCCAAGATTGTGCTGGCCCGCACCTACGACGAAGCATACGGCGTGTACGAGAAGTATAAGAACAACATACTGGGCGTCATCACCGATGTCCGTTTCCCCCGCAACGAAGGCGGTCAGAAAGACGCCCTGAGCGGCATCAAGCTGTGTGCCGCCATCCGGAAAGAAGACCCCTTCGTGCCCCTCATCATCCAGAGCAGCGAGTCGGAAAACGCAGCCTATGCCGCGAAGTATGGAGCCGCCTTCATCGACAAGAACTCAAAGAAGATGGACGTAGACCTGCGGCGCATCGTGTCGGACAATTTCGGCTTCGGCGACTTCATCTTCCGCAACCCGGAGACGGGCGAAGAGATTGCCCGCGTCAAGAACCTGAAGGAACTGCAGAACATCCTCTTCGCCGTGCCGGCCGAGTCGTTCCTCTACCACATCAGCCACAACCACGTCAGCCGTTGGCTCTATTCGCGTGCCATGTTCCCCATCGCCGAATTTCTGAAGCCCATCACCTGGAACAGCCTGCAAGATGTGGATGCCCATCGCCAGCTTATCTTCGAGGCCATCGTGAAGTACCGGAAGATGAAGAACCAAGGCGTGGTGGCCATCTTCAAACGCGACCGCTTCGACCTTTACTCCAACTTCGCAAGGATTGGCGACGGCTCGCTGGGCGGCAAGGGGCGCGGCTTGGCTTTCATCGACAACCTGGTGAAGCACCATCCGGAGTTCGAGGAGTTCGAGAACGCGCGGGTAGCCATCCCCAAGACGGTGGTGCTCTGCACGGACGTGTTCGACGAATTCATGGAGACCAACAACCTGTACCAAGTGGCCCTGAGCGACACGGATGATGATGTCATTCTGCGCTATTTCTTGAAGGCCAAGCTGCCCGACCGGCTGGTGGAAGACTTCTTCACCTTCTTCGACGTGGTGAAGTCGCCCATCGCCGTGCGTTCGTCGTCTCTGCTGGAAGATTCGCACTACCAACCCTTCGCAGGCATTTACAGCACGTACATGATTCCTTACCTGGACGACAAGTACGAGATGCTGCGCATGTTGTCCGACGCCATCAAGGGCGTATATGCCTCGGTGTTCTTCCGCGACTCGAAAGCCTACATGCAGGCCACGCGCAACGTCATCGACCAGGAGAAGATGGCCGTCATCCTGCAACAGGTGGTAGGCAACCAGTACGGCGACCGCTATTACCCGTCCATGTCTGGCGTGGCCCGCTCGCTGAACTACTACCCCATCGGCGACGAGCAGGCAGAGGAAGGCATTGTCAACCTGGCGCTGGGCTTGGGCAAATACATCGTAGACGGGGGCATGACGCTGCGCTTCTCGCCCTACCATCCCAACCAGGTGCTCCAGACCAGCGAACTGGAGATGGCACTACGCGAGACACAAACCCGCTTCTACGCCCTCGACCTGAGCAACGCGGGACACGACTTCTCCATCGACGACGGTTTCAACCTGTTGAAGCTGAACGTCAAGGAGGCGGAGAAGGACGGTTCGCTGAACTACATTGCCTCGACCTACGACCCTTACGACCAGATTATCCGCGACGGGCTTTACCCTGGCGGGCGCAAGGTCATCACCTTTGCCAACATCCTGCAACACGACGTATTCCCCCTGGCCCGCATCCTGCAACTGGCGCTGAAGTACGGGCAATCCGAGATGCGCCGCCCTGTGGAAATAGAGTTCGCAGCCACCCTGAGCCGCGAGAAAGACAAGACCGGCACGTTCTACCTGCTGCAAATCCGCCCCATCGTGGACAGCAAGGAGATGCTGGACGAAGACCTCAGCCTCATCCCCGACGAACGCCTGCTGCTGCGCAGCAACAATTCGCTGGGACACGGCATCATGGACGACATCTGCGACGTGGTCTACGTCAAGACGCAGGATTACAGCGCCTCGCGCAACCCCGAAATCGCCCGCGAAATTGAGAGACTGAACCGCCAGTTCCTCGACCTGGGACGCCACTACATCCTCATCGGGCCGGGACGCTGGGGCAGCAGCGACCCCTGGCTGGGCATCCCCGTGAAGTGGCCGCACATCTCGGCCGCACGAGTCATCGTGGAAGCCGGGCTGACCAACTATCGCGTCGACCCGAGCCAAGGCACGCATTTCTTCCAGAACCTGACCTCGTTCGGAGTAGGCTACTTCACCATCAACGCTTACATGAACGACGGGCTGTACAACCAGGATTTCCTCAACGCCCAGCCGGCTGTGCAGGAAACAAAGTACCTACGCCACGTCCACTTCGAACATCCCGCCGTCATCAAGATGGACGGAAAAAAGAAAGAAGGGGTCGTATTGCTGCCCGGAGCAGAAAATTAAGAAGCCGGCTATCATTCTGACACTTTGCATATCGCAACTGCTGAGAATCGCGTATTTCCGTCCGACAGGCGGGGATGCGCGATTTTTTCACGTCCGGACGGCACATCTTACTGACAGACTGCCGGATACATAAATCCTGACAATCCAACGAGAGTGGGAAAAGGGGCGGTAACTACCTTCCTCGGCAAGCATCGAAGCGCCAACCTGCCTTTGACGGACTCCAAACAAACGTTTAGCGCGCTCAACGTCAGGTTTACACGCACGGGAAGCCTCTTTTTACCGCGAAGAATGGCGAATTTATATGCAAGGGGTAACTATTTATACAGAATAGCAGGCATAAATATACAGAAAAACGGGGATTTCTTTCCTATTTCACAGATTTCCGGGAAATGGGGTGTCAGCAGAAGCGGGGTTCAAGCGTCATTTTGACACAAGGCAATGCTCCATTACCCACACACGCAGAAAGCAAAAAGCCTTATACCTTCTCCCGGCGGGGAAACGGTATAAGGCTTTCTACATCAGTCAAGGCCAGGTTATGGTATTGCGGTTTTCCTTACTTCAGGTTCAGGCTGTTCCGGACCGCCGTCACCTCCGGCTGCGAAGGAAGCACGGCACTGCGGGTGCAGTAGTCGAACTGGACCGACTTCTCCCCGCTGAACGAATGCCACTTCAGAGTCAACTTCACGGTCTTCCCTTCCGTGTCGGGCAGGGATGCGAGGCTGAAAGCCACCAACCCATCGCCGGGACGGCCGTAGGTGTCGCCATAGGCATTGTGGCGGAACTCCACTTCATAGGGGTCGTCCGGATTGTTGGTCGAGATGAGGTTGACAAAGTGTTTCTTGCCCGGGTCGTTCCACACGGTGCGGAAGCGCAGCGTCAGATAACCGTCTTCGGCAATGGTCACCCAGTCGGCCACCATCTCCACCGGGTCGTTGCCATAGACCTCGTCATTCTCTTCTTCGCCCAGGTTGGGGGCGATGGGCTTGGTCAGCAAGCTGTCTATCCAGTTGACGTGTACAGCCTGGTTATACTCCCCGCTCGGCTCGTCCACATTCGTATAATTGACCAAGGCGCGCACCTCCTTGTCGCCAAAAGGGGAGGTCTCCATGTTGACGGGCAACAAAGTGGTCTGCTCGTCCAACTGCAGATATACGGTCTGGTCAGTATTGTGTTTGACCGTTACCAGTGCGTTGGGCATCAACAGGTCATAGGCGTCGTTATCGTCATCATCCAAGCACGACTGGAAACCCGCCGACACCACAAGTACAGCCAACATCACAAACCAATTCTTTCTTCTACTCATTACTTTCATACTAAGTCCACATTTTATTAGTTACACATTCACGTTTCACAGAGAGAAACGGAGAAACAAGAGAAATGCTGCGTGAACTTGTGTTAAAGTTTGACGAGGCTCACACGCCCATCGTCTCCCGGTAGAAATCGAAGGTCTCGAAGATGCTTTCCTTGTCGGCCGTCTGGTTGAGGGCTATCGCGCCGACATCCTCCAGCAAAGTAAAGTTGATGACGCCCGCCGTGTTCTTCTTGTCATGCTGCATCAACTCGTACAGGCAGTCGTAGGACTTGCAGTCGAAAGAGAACGCCCCATAATTCTGCCGGATGAACTGGATAGTCTGCCGCATCTTGTCCTTCGGGAAACCAGTCTTCAGGAAAGAGAGATACAACTCGCACACCATGCCCCAGGCCACGGCATACCCGTGCAGCACGGGACGACCTTCGGCCAACGCCAGGCTTTCGAAGGCATGGCCCACGGTGTGCCCCAGGTTCAACGCCTTGCGGATGCCGCGCTCCAAGGGGTCCTCACGCACGATGCCCTCCTTCACCTGCACCGAACGGCCCACCATGTGCTTCAACTGCGCATAGTCCACGCGCCCGGTGTCGAAAGACAGCAGCTCAGCCCAATGTTCCGGCGTGCTGATAAGCCCGTGCTTCAACATCTCGGCATAACCGGAGAAGAAATTGTGCGCGTCCAGCGACCGCAGGAACTCCGTCTCGATGAGTACGCTCATGGCCGGTGAGAATACCCCCACCTCATTCTTCAGCCCGTTGAAATTGATACCCGTCTTGCCGCCCACCGCCGCGTCGACCATGGCCAGCAGGGTAGTGGGGATGTTGACGTAGGCAATGCCGCGCTTGAACGTAGATGCGGCAAAGCCACCCAGGTCGGTCACCATGCCGCCGCCCAGGTTGACGAGCAACGAATGGCGCGTGGCCCCGCCGTCGCTCAACGCCTGCCACACGGAAGCCAGCGTGGCCAGGTTCTTGTGCGCGTCGCCGGCGCCAATGATTATCTCGCCCGCAGATTTCAATGCAGGCACGTCCTTCAACAACGGCAGGCAGAGGGCATGCGTATGCTCGTCGGTCAGGATGAAAAGTTTGTCGTAGGGGCATTGCCCGAGGGCATGGGCCAGGCTGTCCTCCAAGCCCTCGCAAAGGATAACTTCTTGCTTGTTCATATCACATAATTAGGTATTGGGAGAAGGCAGACAAGGCAGATGGCGCGGAAGAACATGCGCCAATCCCCATCTTCCGTTCTCTGCGGCAAAGATAAGCTTTCTCCGTGGTTACTCCTCTGCCCGTTCATCGATATTTTAAAGGTATTAGTCGATTAATAAGACATTTTATCACTTCGGACATTAAACCTTCACGCGCCCTCTGCGTCAAAAGGGCATTGGTAAACTCTTTGTTTTTAAGGTAAGATTAAGAATAGACAAACACATGAACAGATTCATCGCAGGGATGGCGCTACTATGGATAGCAGCGTTGTCCGCATTCTCACAAAGTAAAGCCGTCGACATCCGGGGGCGCATCATGGAGGGAGACACCAACCAGCCCGCCATTGCGGCCAGCGTCCAGTTGCTCAACTTGCCTGACAGTACCCAGTCCACCGGCATGGCCAGCTCGCCCGACGGCTATTTTCGCCTGCAGGCACGCCCCGGCAAATATGTCCTGAAAGTCTCCTACCTGGGCTACACCACCCAGTTCGTCCCCCTTCAGATAGGTTCGCAGGTCAAGCAAGTGCCCGACATAGTCCTGCAACCGGACGCCATCCTGCTGGCCGAAGCCGTGGTGACCGCCCAAGCCCCGCAGGTGCAAGTGGTGGAAGACACCATCCAGTTCAACTCGTCGGCCTACCGCACCCAGAAAGGGGCAGTGCTGGAAGACCTGGTAGAGAAACTGCCCGGCGCGGAGATTGACGACAGCGGCAACGTGAAAATCAACGGAAAGGACATCTCCAAAGTCATGGTGAACGGCCAGGAGTTCTTCGGCGGGGACGTATCCACCGCCTTGAAGAACCTGCCGGTAGAGATGATTGACAAGCTGAAGACCTACGACAAGAAGTCCGACTTGGCACGCATCACCGGCATCGACGACGGCGAGGAAGAGACCGTGCTCGACCTGACGGTGAAGAAAGAGATGAACACCGGATGGTTCGGCAATGCGGACGGAGCCATCGGCACGAAAGACCGCTACTCGGCGCGGGCCATGGTGAACTACTTCCGTGGGACGACGCAGGTGTCGCTCATCGGGTCGGTGAACAACGTCAACGACCAAGGCTTCTACGGCGGGGGCGGAGGCCCGCGCTGGAACCGCAACAACGGCCTGACCGCCAAGAAGTGGATCGGCCTGGACTTCTTCACCAAGACAGACAAGATAGAACTGGGCGGAAGCGCCCGCTACAACTACACGGGAAGCGACGTGGGCAGCATCGGCTCGACCGAAGACTTCCTGACCAGCGGCAACTCCTTCTCCAACTCGAACACCAACGCCCTGAACCGCCGCAAGGACTTCCACGCCGACTTCCGCATGGAATGGAAGCCGGACACGATGACCAACATCATCTTCCGCCCCGACTTCTCTTACAGCAAGACGGACAACTTCTCGCGCTCGGAAACGGGTACCTTCGACTCCGACCCATACAATCTGGTGGATGACCCGAACGACTACCTCAACCTCGAGCGCCTGGCCATGGACGACGACCCCTTGGGGGACATCCGTGTCAACGCCATCAACAGCGGCAACCTGACCGACGGCAAGAGCCTGAGCGCCAACGGCACCCTGCAACTCAACCGGCGCCTCAACTCCAAGGGACGCAACATCACCTTCCGGGGACGATTCAGCTACGGCGACAACATCAACCACCAGTACACCGAATCGGAGACGCACTACTTCAAGCTGATGAACTACCTGGGAACGGGCGACTCCATCCTCATCCGCAACCAGTACATCCACACGCCGACGAAGGACTTCAACTACCGTGCCCAGTTGACGTACAGCGAACCCATCGCCAGGGCCACCTTCCTGCAGTTCAGCTACCAGTTCCAGTACAAGTACAGCGAGAGCGACAAGAAGACCTACGACCTCCAGTCTTACGGCAACGACTGGGGTATTGATGTCCCCCTGCCCGGCGACTACGGCACACACGAGGTGGACAGCCTGGGCAAGTATGCCGAATACCGCTACTACAACCACGACATCTCCCTGGCCTTGCGCTTCAACCGCGAGAAGTGGCAACTCAGTTCAGGCATCTCGCTCCAGCCGCAGCACACGGTGCTCTCCTACAAGCGGGGCGACTACATGGTAGACACCACGCGCAATGTCTTCAACTTCGCCCCCAACATCGACTTCCGCTACCGCTTCTCCAAGGTCAGCCAGCTGCGCTTCACCTACCGGGGACGCAGCAGCCAGCCCTCGATGGAGAACCTGCTGCCCATCGTGGATAACTCGAACCCGCAGAACATCCGCGTGGGTAACCCGGGTCTGAAGCCCTCGTTCAGCCACAACCTGCGCTTCTTCTACAACACCTACGAGGTGGAGCGGCAGCGGGGCATCTTCTCCCACGCCAGCTTCCAGGCCACGCAGAACAGCGTGAGCAACAGCCGCGTGTACAACGAGGCCACCGGCGGATGGACCACTACCCCCAAGAACATCAACGGCAACTGGAATGCCTTCGGCATGTTCGGCTTCAACACCGCCCTGAAGGACAAGAGGTTCAACATCAGCACCTTCACCAGCCTGATGTACCAGAACAACGTAGGCTACCTGACCGACACCCGCACCCGCGTGGAGCAGAAGAACACCACCACCAACCTCAACGTGGGGGAACGCTTGCGGGGCTCCTACCGCAACGACTGGCTGGAGGTAGGGCTGAACGGCAGCTTCAACTACACCGTGGAGCGTGACAAGCTGACACCCGCCAACAACCAGAAGCCCTACAACTTCTCCTACGGCGGATTCACCAACATCACCGCCCCCTGGCAGATGTCCCTCTCCACCAACATCACCAACCAAGCCCGACGAGGCTACCGCGACAGCAGCATGAACCGCAACGAACTGATATGGAACGCCCAGCTCTCGCAGACGTTCCTCGGGGGCGACGCCACCCTGAGCTTCGAGATGTACGACATCCTGCGCCGGCAGAGCAACATCACCCGCTCACTGACGGCCAGCGGGCGTTCCGTCTACGAGTACAACGGGGTGAACAGCTACTGCATGCTCCGCTTCATCTACCGCCTCAACATCTTTGGGGGCAAGAAGGTGAAGCGCGAGGAGATGCCCGGCATGGGCGGGCCTGGAGGAGGTCCCGGACCGGGCCGGAGACCGGGACGCGGGCCGGGCAGGCGTTGACAATAAGAACATACTACTATTATTTATTATATATTCAGGCCGGGAGTTTCTACCACGAAAATCCCGGCCTTTTCTATTGCCATCCTCCTGCTTTTTACCTACTTTTGCCGGATAGCAACGAATATACTAACCATGGAATGGAATCTCTTGATAGAGCAGCTCGCCCGCCTGGCCTTCGACACGGTCCTGTGGGCCATCATCATCGGCACCATAGTTGTCATCGTGATGGACAACCGCAACCCGGTGAAGACCATTGCCTGGGTGCTGGTGCTCATCTTCCTGCCGGTCGTCGGGCTGGTGCTGTATATCTTCTTCGGGCGGAGCCAGCGCCATGAGCGCATCATAGGCAAGAAGGTGTATGGCCACCTGTTGAAGAAGCCGATGGCCGAGTATCTGGCACAGCCGTCCGCCCCCTTGCCGCCCGCCTACCGGCGGTTGGCCCACCTGTTCTACCACGTCAACCAGTCGCTGCCCTACGACGGCACCCAGGTGGATGCCTTCACCTCGGGCTACACCTTCCTGCCGGTCCTCCTGCGGGAGCTCATGCAGGCGCGGGAGCATATCCACATCGAGTCCTACATCTTCCAGGACGATGCCGTAGGCCGCCTGGTGCGCGACGTCCTTGCCGAGCGTTCGCGAGCCGGGGTCGAGGTGCGTGTCATCTATGACGACGTAGGCTGCTGGCACGTGCCGCCCCGCTTCTTCGAGGAGATGCGGGAAGCAGGCATGGACGTACGCAGCTTCCTGAAAGTGCGCTTCCCCCACTTCACCAACAAGGTCAACTACCGCAACCACCGCAAGGTCATCGTCATAGACGGCCGCACGGGCTTCGTGGGGGGGATGAACCTGGCCGAACGCTATGTAAAAGGCTATCCGTGGGGCGTGTGGCGTGACACCCACCTCATGCTGAAAGGAAGGGCGGTGCATGGGCTGCAGACTGCCTTCCTGCTGGACTGGTACTTTGTGGACCGCACCCTCATCACCTCCGCCCGCTACTTCCCCCCGCTGGGGAGCGGGCCGGGCACGTCGCAAGTACAGATAGTCACCAGCGAGCCCGTAGGCCCCTGGCGCGAGATCATGCAAGGCTTGGTCATGGCCGTGTCCTCTGCCCAGAAGTACTTCTACATCCAGACGCCCTACTTCCTGCCCACCGAACCCATGCTCATCGCCCTGCAAACCGCCGCGCTCAGCGGTGTGGACGTCCGCCTCATGCTGCCCGCCCGGGCCGACTCGCGCCTGACCCACCTGGGTTCGTGTTCCTACCTGGCCGACGTCTTGCAGGCGGGGGTCAAGGTCTACTTCTACCAGAAGGGGTTCCTCCATTCCAAGCTCATGGTGAGTGACGATTGCCTGTGCACCGTAGGGTCCACCAACGTGGACTTCCGTAGCTTTGAGCACAACTTCGAGGTCAATGCCTTTATCTATGACACCCCCACGGCCCTCCAGCTGCGCGAGGTATTCCTGCAAGACCAGCGCGACTGCCAGCAAGTCAGCTTCAAGGCATGGGTGAAACGCCCCTGGCGCCGCAAGGCGGCCGAAAGCCTGGTCCGCCTCTTCGCCCCCCTACTCTGAGGGGGCGGGACTGCGGAAGAAGCTGAAGTTGACACTGCCGTAGGCCCGGTGCTCTACGAAGCAGGGGTGCGCGTCGAAGTGGTCCTTCTTGCCATGCTCCAGCACGAACAATCCTCCCGGCTTCAGCACCTCGCCTCCCAGCACCAGGGCGGGCAGGCTCTCCAGCCCCTTCAACTCATAGGGAGGGTCGGCGAACACCAGGTCGAAACGGCGCTTCCCCCCCTGCACGAACCGGAACACGTCGGCGCGCACGGGCAGCCAGTTGTCTGCGCCCAATTCCCGCATCACCTTGCAGATGAAGGCGTAGTGCTCCCTATCCTTCTCTACCGACACCACCTGCCTGCACCCGCGCGACAGCAACTCCAGGCTGATGCTTCCAGTCCCCGCAAAGAGGTCCAGGGCTTCCATCTCCTCCCAGTCGGAGGCGAAGCGGTTGGCCAGCACGTTGAAGAGGTTCTCCTTGGCGAAGTCCGTAGTGGGCCGTGCCTTGAAGGAGCGGGGCACGTCGAACCGCCGCCCCTTGTATATGCCACTGACTACCCGCATAGCAACACTGATTGTAAGTCCAACATCCCGGCAGGCTCCATGACAGACACCCACCTGACAAACTCCCTCAGCCCCCCGGCCAGCCCCGGCCTTGCTTCGAGGTCTCCCAGCAAGTAGAGTTGGTCGTGCTCCTGGTCGAAGCCCAGCGTCTGCCACAGACAGAGCACGTAGTAGAGGGCATCCGGCGTCTGCCGGCACTGGTAGGCATTGGCCAGCAACAGGCGGCCGCCCTCGTAGGCAAGCACGTCGATATACTCACGGCGGACATGCACGTAGGCCTTCCGCGCCTCGTCCAGCCTGCTCTTGACCGAGAAGGCGTCTGCCAGGGGGGAGACCTGAGCGTACAGTTTCGCCCCGGGCTGCCATTCCTGCACCGCCCCGGCCACGCTGCGGTCCACCCCGAAGAGCACCACGGCGTTGCTGTTCCGCAGGATGTTGTACTCCACCTGCTCGTTCCCCTCCTTGGCATGGTTTAGGTAGAAGTAGTCCTCCACCTGCTCCTCATCGAAGTACTCCAGGGGCATAAGGGTGAAACGCTTGGTAGCCACCAGTACATTCACCCGCCTGAACGGGCGTCCCAGCCACTCCATACGCTCGAATGCCTGCCGCAGGTTGACCGCCATGGGCAGGGTCGCGTCCACTTCCCAATTCTCCACCTCCATGCCTCCCTCCTGGGCCAGCGGCCTGGAAAGGGCAAAGGCAAAGCCGTCCGTACTGAGACGGACGGACAAGGTGCACTGTTCTGTATGATTATAATCTGCCATCTGCATAGTCTGTTACATTCCCGCCATGCTCCTGACTCGCGCTGTCCGTCCCCGCCTCCCATTGTCCCGGGGCATCCCCCTGGGGGATTGCGGCCGAAACACTGGCATAACAAAGGTAGGCCAGCAACAGGATACATAGCAATAAAACCACATTTAATAAGCTCTTCATAACAAAGGGTATGCTTTAGTTTTGCTATATTCGCACCGCAAAAGTAGAACAAAAATACAGAAATAGCCTGCTATCCACCCACTTTTTTTGCACAACAGCTATGGTAAACAAGTATTTAGAACAACAGATAAGGAGGCGCTTCCCCTACACGCCCACCTCCGAACAGGCAGCAGCCCTGGAGCGCCTGGCCGAGTTCCTGGCCTCCCCCGCCCCGGACGGCATCTTCCTCCTGCGCGGCTATGCCGGCACGGGGAAGACCTCGCTGGTCGGTGCACTGGTGCGCACCCTGGACCAACTGGGGCAGAAATCCGTCCTGCTGGCCCCGACGGGACGGGCGGCCAAGGTGTTCAGCGCCTACGCCGGGCATCCCGCCTTCACCATCCACAAGAAAATCTACCGCCAACGCTCCTTCTCCAATGACCAGGCCAACTTCACGCTGAACGACAACCTGACGACGCACACCCTCTACCTCGTAGACGAAGCCTCCATGATTTCAAACGAAGGACTGTCCGGCGCCCTGTTCGGCACCGGCAGGCTGCTGGACGACCTGGTCCACTTCGTCTACTCCGGCCAGGGCTGCCGCCTGTTGCTCCTGGGAGACGTGGCCCAGCTTCCCCCCGTCGGCGAAGAGCAAAGCCCCGCACTGTGCGGCGAAGCACTGAAAGGCTACGGGCTGGAGGTCGTGGAGGCAGACCTCACGCAAGTGGTCCGCCAAGCCCAGGAATCGGGCATCTTGTGGAACGCCACCCGCCTGCGCGAAGCCATCGCCCGCGAAGACTGGTTCTCCCTGCCCAAGATACGCGTCGCGGGCTTCGCCGACATCCGCCCGCTGCCCGGCAACGAACTGATAGACGCCCTGGAAGAGTGCTACTCGCGCGACGGGATGGACGAGACCATCGTGATTTGCCGGAGCAATAAGCGGGCCAACATCTACAACAACGGCATCCGCTCGCGCATCCTCTGGCGGGAGGACGAACTGGAGTCGGGCGACCTGCTGATGGTGGCCAAGAACAATTACTACTGGACAGGACTGGAGAAGGACAAGAGCGAAGGCTTCATTGCCAACGGCGAGACGGCCATCGTCCGCCGGGTGCGCCGCACGCATGAACTGTACGGCTTCCGCTTTGCCGACGCCATCCTCACCTTCCCGGACTGCAACGACCTGGAGATGGAAGTCAGCCTCCTGCTCGACACCCTGCAAAGCGACGCGCCCGCCCTACCCCGGGCGGACAACGACCGGCTGTTCCAAAGCGTGCTGGAGGATTATGCCGATATCCCCACCAAGGCCGAACGCATGAAGAAGATAAAGGCCGACCCGCACTACAACGCCCTGCAAGTGAAGTATGCCTACGCCATCACCTGCCACAAGGCGCAGGGCGGGCAATGGAAGAACGTCTTCCTGGACCAAGGCTACATGGCCGACGAATACCTGACGCCCGACTATTTCCGGTGGCTCTACACAGCCTTCACCCGCGCCACGGGGACGTTGTATCTGGTGAACTACCCGGCGGCGCAACTGTCTGACGAAGGATAGGAGCGACCCGGAGTACTGCTTATTCCCAGCCCTCGAACTCCAGCCGCAACTGCTCCCAAACGCCATGGGAGTCGCCGTCCTCTTCATGCGGATTGGAGACGGAGAGGCCGATGAGGCGGATGGGGTGCTCGGCATAATCGACATCCTGCAACAGTTGCTTGGCCAGGGGGAGGATGGCATCAAGCGTAGTCAGTTCCTTGCTTTGCGTCAGGCTGCGGGTGATTTGCTTGAAGTCGTGGAACTTGATTTTCAGCGTCAGCGTGTTGCCCCGGAAGTCCTTGCTCTCCAGGCGGCGCACCAGTTCCACTGCCACGTGGTAGAGTTCGATGATGACGGACGAGCGGAGCGAGATGTCTTTCTCCAGCGTGCGTTCGCAGCCAATAGACTTACGGACACGCACCGCCTCCACCGGGCGCAGGTCGACGCCCCGGGCAAAATCGTAATAAATACTGCCCACCTTGCCGAACTCGCGGGTAAGCCGCTCGAGCGAACAGGCGCGGAGTTGCAGGCCATTGTGGATGCCGAGGGCGTGCATCCGCTTGGCGGTGACGGGGCCGACGCCCCAGAAACTCTCAATGGGCAGGCGGGCAATGAACTCCAAGGCCTGGTCGGGATGGATGGTGCAGAGGCCGTCGGGCTTGCGGTAGTCCGAAGCAATCTTGGCCAGGAACTTGTTGTAGGACACGCCGGCCGAGGCGACGAGATGGAGGCGTTCGCGAATCTTCTGCTTGATTTCCTTCGCAATGTCCACGGCCAGGGCAATGCCCGGCTTGTTCTCCGTGACGTCGAGGAAAGCCTCGTCCAGCGAGATAGGCTCTACCAGGTCGGTATATTCATGGAATATCTCGTGTATCTGGCGCGAGACCTCCTTGTAGACCTCCATGCGCCCCCGGACGAAGATGAGCGGCGGGCAGAGCTTCTTGGCCTTCAGCGACGACATGGCCGAACGCACCCCGTAGCGGCGCGCCTCGTAGCTGGCGGCAGCCACCACGCCCCGTTCCTCTGCATGGCCCACGGCGATGGGCTTGCCGCGCAGTTCGGGATGGTCACGCTGCTCGACGGAGGCGTAGAAGGCGTCCATGTCGATGTGGATGATTTTCCGCTGGGTGTGAAGAGGGTCGTCCATCAGCGTTGCACCCGTTTGATTTTCTTATAGACATACAGGTAGGCCGGGATGAGGAAGGCATCGGCAAACACCCAAGCCGTGGAGTCGCCGAAGCAGACGGCCAGGTAGCCCCACAGCGGCACGGCAATGACGCTGACCAGAATGCGGGCAATCATCTCGGAGACGCCGGACAGCATGGCCAGGTTGGTGAACCCGGCTCCCTGGATGGTGTAGCGCAGGATGCAAAGCAAACCGAGCACGGGGAAGAAGGACACGGAGACGTGCAGGAAGAGGGCGGTGTCGGCCAGTATCTCCGTCTCCGAGGCATCCACGAACAGCAGGGCAATCTCCTTCGACCCGGACATCAGCACGCAGAAAGTGAACGCCCAGTAGGCCAAAGCCATCAGCGCGGCCACCTTGACGCCCTGCATGATGCGCTCTGGACGGCCCGCCCCGTAGTTCTGCCCCGCATAGGTGGCCATGGCGATGCCCAGGCTCTCGAAGGGGCACATGAAGAACATCTTGATGCGCATGGCGGCGGTGAAGGCGGCCACGCAGGCGGTGCCCAGGGCATTGTTGGCGCTCTGCAACATGATGCTGCCGATGGCCGTGATGGAGAACTGGAGCCCCATCGGTACGCCGATGCCCAGCAGGATGCGGGCAATGGGCTTGCTGAAACGCCGCTCGGCAGGCACCGTGCGCAGGATGTCGAAGCGGCGCGTCATGTAGAAGTAACACAACACGGCCGAGAAGCCTTGCGAGAAGACGGTGGCAATGGCCGCGCCCGCCACGCCCCAGCCCAGCACCAGAATGGTGAAGAGGTCGAGCACGATGTTGAGCACGGCCGCCAGCAAGAGGAACCAGAAAGGCGTCTTGCTGTCGCCCAAGGCGCGGATGATGCTGGAAAGCAGGTTGTAGAAGAAGGTGCAGGGAATGCCGATGAAGGTGATGAGCAGGTAGACGTAGGCCTCGTCGAAGATATTGCCGGGGGTACGCATCAGGCGCAGGATGTCGTCGCAAAGAATGCCGGTGGCGACGGCCAGCACCACGGACATCACCGCCGCCAGCTGGAGGCTGACCACCACGCAACGGCGCATCGTCGAATAGTCCCTCGCCCCGAACTTCTGGGCCACGGGAATGCCGAAGCCCCCGCAACAGCCGTTGCAGAAACCCAGTATCAGGAACACCACCGACGAACTGGCGCCCACGGCAGCCAGCGAGTCGATGCCCAAGAATTTGCCCACGATGGCGGCATCCACCAGCGAGTAGGTCTGTTGCAGCAAGTTGCCCATCAGCAGGGGCAAGGTGAAAGATAATAGTTGCGGGAATATCCGCCCTTCGGTCATTTCTTTTATGGCAGCCATACGTTGTTATCCTCCTTTTTTATAATACGCTTCGAAAAGCGGCGCAAAAGTACAGAAAAAGCAGGAAAAACAAACAAATCTTTGCAACCAAGTTGCACGCCCGTTGCCGTACCTTTGCAGCGGAAACCAATCAGAAGACTAAGATATGGCACATTGTCACGAACATCATTGCCACGGCGGCGAAGCCCACGGTGCCGCTACGGCCTGGATACGCATCGGCCTGGGCGCCGCCCTGCTCCTGGCCGGCATCGGCCTGGAGGCGGCGGGCGCAGCGTTTTTCAGAAGCACGGCGGTACGCCTCGCGTGGTACCTGGCGGCCTACCTGCCCGTGGGGCTTCCCGTCCTGGCAGAGGCATGGGAGGCGATGAAGAAGGGCGACGTCTTCAACGAATTTACCCTGATGGGCATCGCCACGCTGGGCGCGTTCTACATCGGCCAGTATCCCGAGGGCGTGGCCGTCATGCTGTTCTACTCGCTGGGCGAACTCTTCCAGGACAAGGCCGTCCGCCGGGCCAGGCGCAGCATCCGCGCCCTGCTGGACGTGCGGCCCGAGACGGCCACCGTCGTCCGCGACGGGCGGGAAGCGACCGTCCACCCCCGCGACGTCAGGCCGGGCGAGGTCATCGAGGTGAAGGCGGGCGGACGTGTCCCCCTGGACGGCACGCTGCTGAACGAGGCGGCCGCCTTCGACACCGCCGCCCTGACGGGCGAGAGCCTGCCCCGCACCATTCGCCGGGGCGAAGAGGTGCTGGCGGGCATGATTGCCACCGACTGCATGGCACGCCTCCGGGTGACGCGCCCCTTCGAGCAGAGCGCCCTGTCGCGCATCCTTCAGTTAGTGCAGGAGGCCAGCGGGCGCAAGGCCCCCGCCGAACTGTTCATCCGCCGCTTTGCCCGCCTCTACACGCCGGCCGTCACGGGGCTGGCCGCGCTCATCGCCGTGCTGCCGTGGCTCTGGTCGCTGCTGCACCCGTCGTTTGCCTACCAGTCCGGCGAGTGGCTCTACCGGGGGCTGGTGTTCCTCGTCATCTCCTGCCCCTGCGCGCTGGTGGTCAGTATCCCGCTGAGCTACTTCGCAGGCATCGGGGCAGCGTCGAGGCAGGGCGTGCTGTTCAAGGGCGGCAACTACCTGGATGCCGTCACGCGGGTCGACACCGTGGTGTTCGACAAGACGGGAACCCTGACGCGGGGCGTCTTCGAGGTGCAACGGTGCCTCTGTGCCGAGGGCGTGGACGAAGCCCGGCTGGTGCAGGCCGTCGCCTCGGCCGAACAGGGCAGCACGCACCCCATCGCCAGGGCCATCGTCACCCATGCCCGGCAGCGGGGCATCACGCTCCGGCCCGTGGGCGAAGTGAAGGAGACGGCGGGCTACGGGCTGGAAACGGAACTGGACGGGCAGCCGCTCGTGGCGGGCAACCGCCGGATGCTGGAGCGGCAGGGCATCGCCTGCCCGGAGCACGACGGGACGCTGGACGGGGGAACGACGGTGGTACATGCCGCCCTGGGCGGGCGCTACCTGGGCTGCCTGCTGCTGGCGGACACGCTGAAGGACGACGCGCGGCAGGCCATCCGCAGCCTGAAGGCGCTGGGCATTGAAAATATACAGGTACTCTCGGGCGATAAACAAGAGATTGTGACTAACTTTGCACGGCTGCTTGGCATCGAGCAGGCCTACGGCGACCTGCTGCCCGAAGGGAAGGTGGAGCACATCGGGAGGCTGAAGCAAGACCCGGCACGGTGCATCGCCTTCGTGGGCGACGGCATCAACGACGCGCCGGCCCTGGCCCTGAGCCACGTGGGCATCGCCATGGGCGGACTGGGCAGCGACGCGGCCATCGAGACGGCCGACGTGGTCATCCAGACCGACCAGCCGTCGAAGATTGCCACCGCTATCCGCACGGGGCGGCGCACGCGGGCCATCGTCCGCCAGAACATCGCTCTGGCCCTGGGCATCAAGTTGGCCGTGCTGGCGCTGGGCGCCTGCGGACTGGCCTCGCTCTGGGCGGCGGTGTTTGCCGACGTGGGCACGGCCTTGCTGGCCATACTCAATGCCATGAGGCTGAGGAGTTAAAAAGTTAAGTTTTAAGACATTAGCATAGATATATGAAAGACGAAGAACGATACCTCTCCATGCTGGCCCGGCGCGCCATCCAGCCCACGGCCATCCGCCTGCTGGTGCTGGATGCCCTGGTGCAGGCCCGCCAATCGCTCTCGCTGGCCGACCTGGACGACCGGCTGGACACGGTGGACAAGTCGACCATCTACCGCACGCTGACCCTCTTCCTGGGCCACCACCTCATCCACAGCATCGACGACGGCACAGGCTCCTTCAAGTACGCCGTCTGCAGCGACGACTGCACGTGCGGCATGGGCGACCTGCACGCCCACTTCCATTGCGAACGCTGCAACCGCACCTTCTGCTTCACCAACCTGCCCGCCCCCCTGGTCAACCTGCCCGAGGGCTTCAGCATCCGCAGCATCAACTACGTCCTCAAAGGCCTCTGCCCCGAATGCGCGGCACACGCCCCGCACCGGTAGGCCATCCGTCCGCCTCCGCCCGTTGGCTCCTGCCCGCTCCCTCCGTGCCATGCTCCCGAAAAGGGAGGGAGGAGGCTGCAGGATTGCTGCCTATGTTCCTTCATATCCCATATGGGATTGGCTACATATTCCACGTGGAATACCCTCCATATTCCAATAGAGATATTTTACTATTCCTATTGGAATACGAACAATATTCCAATAGAGATATTGAATATATTCCAATTGGAATATAAAAGAATACAGGAGGCTGTCGTGCAGGCAACCTGCCTGCAATGTTCCAGGCAGCACCGTCCAAGGTATCCAGGCAACTCCCTACACCAAGAACCGGGCACAGGGTACTGAAAAGAGGATGTATCAAAGCGCAATCCTACCATTTCTGCCATGTTGAGTGGATCGAAGCGTAGCCGAAACACTTCCCACAAGCTTACGGGAGACCCTTCGACTACGCTCAGGGGGACAGAAATGATAGGATTGCGCTTTGATACACCCTCTCAGGGTGACAGGATGATAGAGCTTACAGCCCGACGACGCTCTTCAGCAACCAATAGGCCACGATGCCCGCCACGTAGCCCACGAAGGCCACCCACGTGATGCGCTTCATGTACCAGCCGAAGGTAATCTTCTCCAGCCCCATCACCACGACGCCTGCCGCCGAACCGATGATGAGCATCGAGCCGCCCACGCCGGCACAGTAGGCCAGGAGTTGCCAGAAGATGCCATCCTGTGCCATGTCGCCCACGGCAGCCATCGGATACATGCCCATGCAGCCGGCCACCAGCGGCACGTTGTCGACAATGCTGGAGAGGACGCCGATGATGCCCGTGATGAGGTAATGGTTGCCGTCGAAGGCCGTATCCAGCCCTTTGCCCACCATGGCCAGCACGCCAATCTGCTGCAAGCAACCGACGGCCATCAGGATGCCCAGGAAGAAGAGGATGGTGCTCATGTCGATGCGCGAGATGATGCCTGCGATGCGCTTCTGCGTGCCGCCGGCCTCGTCATGCCCCGCGCTGCGGTAGAACAACTCCGTGGCCAGCCACAACGCGCCCAGCACCAGCAGGATGCCCACGAACGGGGGCACGTGCGTCAGCGTCTTGAAGATGGGCACGAAGACAAGCCCGCCCACGCCCAGCCAGAACACCGTCTTGCGCTGGCCTTCGGTCAGGCCATTGTTCACCACCTCATCGCCCGACACCGACACAGCCGCCAGGCTGCCCTTCAGCGAGAGCGACAGGATATAGGCCGGGATGACAACCGACACCACCGAGGGGATGAACAATTCCTTGATGACCCCTGCGGCCGAAATCAGGCCCTTGTTCCACAGCATGATGGTGGTGACGTCGCCGATGGGCGAGAAGGCTCCGCCCGAGTTGGCTGCGATGATGACCAGCGAGGCATAGATGAGGCGGTCCTTGTGGTCGTCCACCAGCTTGCGCAGAATCATCACCATGACGATGGCCGTGGTCATGTTGTCCAGGATGGCCGAAAGGAAGAAGGTCAGGATGGTGATGCGCCACAGCAAGGCGCGCTTGCTCGTGGTCTTAAGCAGGTTGCGCACGAAGTTGAAGCCGCCGTACTGGTCCACGGTCTCGACGATGGTCATGGCGCCCATCAGGAAGAACAGCGTGGTGGCCGTGCTGCCCAGGTGCCCCTCGATGACGGGGGCGGCGGCTGCGGCCAGGCCGTCGGACGTGATGCCCGCCGGGAAATTGCCCGGGTCGAACATGTAGAGCGTCCACGTGGCCACCAGCATCAGCAAGGCTACGGCCGCTTTGTTCACTTTTGTCACGGTCTCCAGGGCGATGCACAGGTATCCGATGACAAACACTACAACGATGATTAATGTGATTGTTGACATGGGATTAAATGATTGATGGTTAAATGATAGTTTAGCAGTTGACAAGAGGACAAGGAGGCAAGTTGACAAGGGGACAAGGAAACAAGGGAACAAGGGGACAAGTGATGAGCCCTGTCCTTGTAGCCTTGTTAACTTGTTCCCTCGCCAACTAAATTCTTTACAAGCTCTCCAGCAGCCTTTTCAGCACGACCGTGGCCGAAATCTCGCGGTTGGCCGCCTCGGGGATGACAATGGACTGCGGGCTTTCGATGACGTCGTCCGTCACAATCATGTTGCGGCGCACGGGCAGGCAGTGCATGAAGTAGGCGTTGTTGGTCACGGCCATCTGGCGGTCGCTGACAGTCCATGCGCGGTCTTTACTGAGCACCTGGCCGTAGTTGTCGCCCGTATAGGCCGCCCAACTCTTGGCGTAGACGAAGTCGGCTCCCTCGAAAGCCTTCATCTGGTCATACTCCACGCGGGCATGGCCGACAAACTGCGGGTCGAGCTCGTAGCCCTCGGGATGGGTGATGACAAACTCATAGTCCGTGGCGTTCATCCATTCGGCAAAGGAATTGGGCACGGCCTGCGGCAGGGGACGCGGATGGGGCGCCCAGGTCATCACCACCTTGGGGCGCGCCGTCTTCTTGTATTCCTCGATGGTAATGAGGTCGGCAAAACTCTGCAAGGGGTGGCGCGTGGCGGCCTCCATGGAGAACACCGGGCGGCCGGAATACTGGATGAACTGGTTGAGGATGACTTCGTTGTAGTCATAGTCCCTGTCTTCGAAGCGGGCGAAGGAGCGCACGCCGATGAGGTCGCAATAGCAGCCCATGACGGGGATGGCCTCCAACAGGTGTTCGGGCTTGTCGCCGTCCATGATGACGCCGCGCTCGGTCTCCAGCTTCCAGGCACCTTGGTTGATGTCCAGCACGATGACGTTCATGCCCAGGTTGATGCCCGCCTTCTGGGTACTGAGGCGGGTGCGCAGGCTGGAATTGAAGAAGATCATCAGCAGCGTCTTGTTCCGTCCCAGTTCCACGTATTTAAAACGGTCTTTCTTGATTTCAAAAGCTTCGTCCAGTGCGGCTTTCAGGTCGCCGATGTCCTGCACGCATGTAAATTTCTTCATAACGGTATATTTTTCTGTTTGATTAAGCTGCCCAAAGATACGTGATTCACCGGAATAATCCGCAAAACGAAGGCAGAAAATAAAAAAGAAAGTGCAGGAAAAACCATTTATAGGATTTCCCCGCACTTTCTTAATATAATATAGGGCAACTTACTCCACTTTGCGAAACGTGATGCGGTCATACAGCATATAATCCCCATCCCGTTCAGTATAGCTCATAACCATTTCGCTCCCGTTGATGCTCTCAATGACATATTCATCCGTCACATGATCTTCCTGGTCTGTCAAGTACAGTTTATTGCCGGAAACACTCCAGTCGCAGTACACACCATCATTGTCGCTGTTGTCGTACCAATACATCGTACCGTCTTCGTAGAAAGTCCAAACCTCATCCGTGTAAGGTCCGTCTTCCAAGGGGTACATCTCTCCCCCTTCAGTTTCATAAGCATACTCATAAGTGCTCTGCCATTCTCCAAGCAAAGCCGATGCGTCCACACTGTCGTCGTCATCGCTGCATCCCGTAAAACCAATTACAGAGAAGAGCAACAAAGCAACCAAAAACAAATAATTCTTTTTCATACGTTTTTTCTCCTTTTTAATATAGCGTTAACTTAATCTGGGCACAAAGATATCGGTTTAAATCCAAAAAACATTCAACCGGGGCTGTTTTTTTATTTTCAATTTAGAGCCTGGTGTAAGTCTCTTTCGCATAATATTCCCCATACTCGTCTGTTTCAGTATAAGACGTCACCAGCGTGGTCGAGTTCAGCGTTTCTATCGTATAGCGTTCCTCCCCCAACGTCCCTTCATCAAGAATCAATGTCGTGCCGGAGACTTTCCACGTAAAAGTATATCCGTTGCCCGGATAATCCAAATCTTCATAAACGCCCGTTCCGCCTTCCTCGAAAGTATATCCATCGCCAGTATAAGGCTCGTCAAACGGCTCGTATTCGTCGCCATTCAGTTCGTAACCTTCCAAACGCTGCGAATGCCATTCTCCCAGCAACAATACGTTGGGATCGCCCGCAATGCCGCCACCCTCGTCGTCATCACTACATCCTGTAAAACCGATTACGAAGGAGAACAGCAAAGCAACCAAAAACAAATAATTCTTTTTCATACCATTATATTGCGTTGTTTTATTAGAAGCGTTTTTAAACATACATTATTCTACCCGTCGGAACGTATATTCCGCATAGAAAAAATACCCTTCGCCTTCTTCCGTATAAACAGTCACCAGCGTATCGTCACTGAGACTTGTGATGGTATATTTTTCCTCCTCACCATCTACATTTATCACGATGACATCACCCAACATGTGCCAATCCATATACAAGCTACTGTCGTCGGAAGTGTCGGCCATAATGCCACGCCCACTTTCTTTGAATATCCATGTGGCGGTCGTATAAGGGCCTTCAGCTATCACACTCTTTTCTCCTCCGATGATTTCATATACATTGACTGCAACGGATTGCCATTCACCGATGACCCGGTTCCTATCCACTTCACCCCCTACTCCAGGCACATCATCTTCGTCATCGTCTGGTTCTTGTATGTTTCCACCTGTAGTCTTGCGGAAAGTCCACCGCTCAAAATACGTTCCATCATCTTCCGTAAAACTTAACACCATCTCTTCTGCATTCAGTTTCTCAATGGTATAATCATCACCATCCCACGACAATACATTCCCATTGATCCGCCACAAATAAACAGAACCGTCATTATCGATAAACTTGTTATCATCAGTAAAAGTCAAAAAATAGTCACCTTCCGGTACACTTTCATCTACCCACTGACCATCTACATAACCTTGCACCTCGGAATGAATCAGTTCCCAGGTTCCTACCAACAATTCATTGGGATCGCCCGCAATGCCGCCGCCCTCGTCATCATCACTACATCCTGTAAAACCGATTACGAAGAAAAGCTGCAAAGCAACCAAAAACAAATAATTCTTTTTCATATTCATACTTGTGTTGTTAAATAATTAGTATATTGTTATTATTGACTAAAAACAATGCAAAGATACGATAATCAACTTTGGCCGACGCCCGGCTGGTGTCGCCAAAAGGTTTACAATAATGTATCGCTTTCGGACAGGAATAGTAAAAGAAACAGACAACGGGAAGGAGGAAAATTTCCGGAAACAAAGGAGAATGAATAGTTCAACTTTGTAACACACTGATAACAAACAAAATGAACACTTTCAAGAACACTTAAGTATTTCTACGCGCAGGTCAACTGTCGGCAGCCGTCGGCGACTCCCGGAAGAGGGCGGAAAGGTCTTGGAAGAAATCATGCTCCAGCACGGCGGAAACACGCCACAACAGTTCGAGGTCGATGTTCGCCTTGCGGAAAATCTTGTAGACATTGGAGCGGGTGCAGCACAATTGGGCTGCAAACCAAGTGACGGAACGTCCTTGGGCGTGTAGCGTGCGTTCGATGAGTTGACCTATGTGTACCATGCTTTCTCTGGATAGATGACCCGATTCCCGTGGGGCGGCAAGCGTTTTTTTGACTGTTTAACATTCATGTCCGCATACAGAAAGGCGCGGGAATCCGACTTTTGCCCGTTCCGTATTCCAAGGCCTTCGCATTGCCCTTCTTCTGAGAACGAGCAACGCAGAAAGCCCACGCCGATATGCATATATTCCTTCCTCCTTCACAACAAGAAAAAAGGATACGTATCTATATATACATACCACGAGGACGCTTCATGGGCTGCCCGTCTTTCCAGAAGAATCAAAAGGTGCGAAGTTTTGAAATACGAAAGACAAACGCTGTAAACGTCTTCTATATGCACACATTCCCACACACTTCCTGGGGGGAATGTGCCGCAAATATACACATAATTCTCTGAAACAACCTCCGGAAACCAGGAAATTACACTACGCGGGGGCAAGAAATTGTCCAGCCACGCACCACCGACGAATGGAAAGAGTAAGTAAAAATAGAGAAAAACTGTTATAAACCTCCGACTTTTTCTTTCTGTCTGCTTTATTTTCCTACTTTTGCGCCACCAATTAATAACTAATTTAACTTTTAAACACGACAAGAAAACATGAAACGTATTGCTTTCTTAGACTATGTGCGTGTCTTCGCTTGCCTGCTGGTGATGGTGGTACACGCGAGTGAGAATTATTATGGAGCGGCCGGGACGGGCGAGATGGCCGGCCCGCAGTCCTTCTTGCAGAACGATACCGACCGGTTCTGGGTATCCCTGTACGACGGTTTCTCGCGCATGTCCGTTCCTTTGTTCATGATTATTTCCGCCTACCTGCTGGTGCCGATGAAAGAAGGACAGAGCATGTGGCAATTCTACCGCCGGCGCTTCCTGCGCGTAGGGCCGCCCACCATCCTGTTCATGATATTGTACAGCACGCTGCCCCTGCTTTGGGGACAGATTGACGGGGCAACCTCCGCAAGAGATTTGTCGCGCATCCTGCTGAACTTCCCCAGCCTGGCAGGCCATCTGTGGTTCATGTATCCGCTCATCAGCCTCTACCTCTTCATCCCCATCATCTCGCCCTGGCTGCGCAAAGCGACGGCCAAGGAAGAACTTTTCTTCATCGCGCTCTTTGCCTTGTCTACCTGTATGCCTTACCTGCACCGTTGGTTCGGCGAGTTGTGGGGCGAATGCTTCTGGAACGAATACCACATGCTTTGGTACTTCTCCGGTTTCTTGGGATATCTGGTCATGGCGCACTACATCCGCACACATCTGACGTGGACGCGCCGGAAACGCCTGGCGGTGGGGACGGTACTGGCCGTTGTCGGCTGGGTATGGACCATCTTGTCTTTCTACATCCAAGCCGTACCGGGAGTCGTGCATTCCACACCTGTCATTGAACTGGGCTGGGCCATGTGCACCATCAACTGCGTAATGGCCACGGGAGGCACGTTCCTGCTCTTCTCTTGCATCAAACAGACGGAAGCCCCGCGCCTCGTGACCGAACTGTCGAAACTCAGCTTCGGCATGTACCTGATGCACATCTTCTGGCTCACCGTATGGGTAAGCGTATTCAAAGTAAACCTCGATTTGCCCACCGCCGCAGCCATACCGGTCATTGCACTGGCCACCTTCGCAAGCAGCGCCGTGGCCACAAAAATAATCTCCTATCTTCCGGGCAGCAAATGGCTCATCGGATAGGAGACCGAGAATACTTTTCCTTTTTTCCCAAGAAACGGGCAGGTCAACTTCTGACCTGTCCGTTTCCTTCTATAATCCACTTGTACGTCGTGATTTCTTCCAACGCCATCGGGCCACGGGCATGAAGTTTCTGGGTGCTGATGCCAATCTCCGCCCCCAAGCCGAACTGCCCGCCGTCGGTGAAGGAAGTGGGCGCGTTGTGATAGACGCAGGCGGCGTCGACGTCGCGCAGGAAACGGGCGGCATTGTCGCTGTCCTCCGTCACAATAGACTCGCTATGCTTGGAGCCATAACGGCGGATATGGGCCAAAGCCTCATCCAACGAAGCCACAGTCTTGACAGCCATCTTGTAGTCCAGGAACTCGGTACCGTAACTTTCAGGCGTAGAGGGTTGCAAGAGTTGGGAAGGATAATGACCCGACAAGGCAGCCAACGCAGGCTCGTCGGCATATATCAGGACATTGCTTTGCTGCAAAGGAGCGCATAGTGCCGGTAAATCGGGCAGTCGGTCGGCATGGACTATGAGGCAGTCCAAGGCGTTGCATACACTGACACGGCGCGTCTTGGCATTATTGACGATGGCAGCACCTTTCACTACATCCCCTTCACGGTCAAAATAAGTATGGCAGATGCCGGCTCCGGTCTCGATGATGGGGATGATGGCGTTCTGCTTCACGAAGTTGATAAGGCGGCTGCTCCCCCGGGGAATCAGCAGGTCGACGTAGCGATCGGCTTTCAGCAGACGGGCCGTGGTCTCGTGGTCGGAAGGGAGCAATTCAACCAAGTGCGTATCCAGGCCGAAGCGTTCCAAGAATCCATGAATGACGCTGACTATGGCCCGATTGGAACAGTCCGCATCGCTCCCGCCTTTCAACACGCAGGCGCTCCCGGCCTTCAGGCAAAGGGAAAAGACATCGAAGCTGACGTTGGGCCGCGCTTCGTATATGATGCCTATCACGCCGAAAGGCACGCTGATGCGCCACAACTGCAAGCCGTTGGGCAAGATTCGTTCCTTCAACACACGCCCCAAGGGAGAAGGCAAAGCAGCCACCTGGCGCAAACCGGCTGCGATTTCCTGCAAGCGGTTTTCTGTCAGTTTCAGGCGGTCGTACTTGGGATTGGCCGGATCCATCCGCTCCAAGTCCTTGCGGTTCTCCTCCAGGATATAGCCAGAATGGCTGATGGCGGCATCGGCCACGGCATACAACAAGTTATTGATTGTGTCTTCTTCCACAGCCAGCAACGAGCGGCTTGCGTCTTGGACGGCTGCCAAGGTTTGTTCTAAGTCCATCATCTTTTTCTTATCTAATATCTAAAAAGCTACTTATTCTATATATAAGTAATCGTAATGCACTACGGGTTTCTGGTCGTGCTTGCCCATCAGTTCGGCAACCTGTTTGGACGAATAGCTGCTCTTCCCCACCCCAATCTGCTTATTATCCGGAGTGATGATCTGCACAATGTCGTCTTTATTGAACTGGCCCTCCACCGCAACGACGCCTACCGGCAGGAGGCTGACCGGCCGGTCTGACAACAGGAGCGCAGCTGCTTCTGCGTTGACATAGAGCGCGCCTTTGGCAAAACCGCCACTATGGGCAATCCATTTCTTCACGCCGGACACGGGTTGCAACGAAGGGACAAAGCGGGTGTAGGTTAATGAAGAATGAGGAATGAAGAATGAAGAATTAGCCGGAACGGCTGAGGAAGCAGTCAATTCTTCATTCTTCATTCTTAATTCTTCATTACTAATAATGTCTGTCAGGATATTCTCACGCTTGCCGTTGGCAATGATGACCGTGATGCCTTCATCGGCCACTTGGCGGGCAATGCTTGTCTTGGTCAACATGCCGCCCCGTCCGAAACTGGACTTGGAAGTCTGGATGCAGGAAGCAATGTCTTCCACACGGCGGATTTCGGGAATGACGCGGGACGACGGGTCGGAAGGAGGGCCATCGTAAATACCGTCCACGTTGCTGAGGATAATGAGTGCCTGCGCGTCCATCATCGAAGCTATCAGGCCCGAAAGCTCGTCGTTATCGGTAAACATCAGTTCACTGACGGAGACAGTATCGTTTTCATTGACAATAGGGATGATGCCATGTTCCAGCATGACGGTCATGCAATTCCTTTGGTTGAGGTAATGTCCGCGCGTGGCGAAACTTTCTTTCATTGTAAGCACCTGGCCCACGGTAATGCCGTGTTCGCGGAACAATTCATAATAACGGTTGATGAGCTTGACTTGCCCCACAGCGGAGAAAAGCTGGCGTTGATCCACGCTGTCCAGCTTGCGCGCCGGATGCACCTCGCTTCGCCCCGAGGCCACTGCCCCCGACGAAACGAGTATGACCTCTATGCCAGCCTTGCGCACGTCGGCAATCTGGTCCACCAGTGCCGACATGCGCGTGACGTCCAACGTGCCGTCCTTGCGGGTCAGCACGTTGCTGCCTACCTTGACGGTGATGCGCGTAAAAGGTTTATCCATCTTTATTCACCCAAGGTTTGGTTGCTACGTTCGCGGACAACGTCCATGGCTGCCTCAAAATCGGCTTCGTTGACAAGCACTTGCACGTCGATGGCAGTCTCGGGCAAAGCCACGTTTACGACCAGGCCATCTTTGATGGTCGACGTAATGCCCCGGTCTTTCAGCAAGCCTTTCACCAGTTCTGCTTCCCAAAGCGAGCCTTTGAACACTTCTACCAGTCTGCTTTTGTCTTCTGCTTCTTTCATATCCGTAGTTTTTGGGGTTAATACCCCACAAATATAGGACATTGTTCGGAAAATGCCGTGTTTTCCGCAGAGAAAATAAGACGGAACTGCTAAAAAAGAGGATGAACGCATCACGCCCACCCTTCCGATTGCTCAGAAGCGACAACGGAGTTCCACCCCGGCCTGTACAGGACGGCCGCGCTGCATGAACTTGTTGCCCATGCTCTCGAAATAGAATGAGGCATAGTCTTTGTCCAAAGCGTTACGCACCCAGAAGGCAACAGCCCCTAAGCCTTTTTCCAGACTAAGCCGCGCGTTGAGTGTTCCGTAGAAAGGCTGGCTGGCACGGTTGTCCTCCGTCCAATAGATACGGCCTGCGGCATTGTAGTCGGCGTTCAGGCGGATGCGTTCGAAGAGGCTGCGGGACTTCAACGTGAAGACATACTCGCCGCCCACGTTCAGCGTATGCCGGGGAATAAAAGGCACCACCCGCCCGCGCAGGTTCACCGGCTCGTCATCTCCGTCCAACGTCTGATAGTCGCGAAACGTAGCACGGGTATATCCATAGCCCACGTTCAGCGTCAGCGCGTCGGTCAGGCGGGCCACGACAGCCGCCTCGGCACCCAGACTGCGGCTGCGCCCAGCGTTGCGGGTGACGCGGCCCATGCCGTTCTCGGAGAACTGCGATACCTGTTGGTCGCGCGTGTTCATCAGGAAGACGGCCAAGTCGGCTCGCAGTCGGTCACCCCATCCGGTAAGATGGGTACCCGCTTCGTAGCTCCAGGTATATTCGGGACGGTAGAGGGCGGTACCCTTCACGTCGATGTGCGCCTCGGGCATCATGGAGCTAATCATAGAGGCAAACTTTCCGAACACCGGGCTTTGCAACAAACCTTCCTTCATGCCGTTGATGAACTGCGACTGTACCAGGTCGCTAAACATCTGTATGTTGTATCCGCCCGAGCGGTATCCCTTGGCCACGGTGACGTAGACGTTGTTGTCATGCTTCCACTCGTATTGCACGGAGAACTTGGGCAGAAGTTGCAGGTAGTCATGCTTCATCTTCCCCACCAGCGAAGACAAGGCCTGCATATCCGGGTCCTCCATCTGCATGTTTCCCATCGCCAAGGAGAATCCGAAATCTATCGGGTCGGCCACCGAACGGTAGTCCAGCCACATCTTCTCATAATCCAGCCGCAGGCCGGCACTGAACGACAGGCCTTCGATCAGAATGTCGTTCCACGTGCTTTGGTGGTAGACCGCCCCGCTCATCTGCGGTGTGGAGAAATCGCCGCCAATCAGCAGGCGGTCGTTGTGTATGCTCAGTGCCATCTGCGGAGCTTGGGGAGTGGAAGGAAAGGCTGCGTTGGCATTGTCTACTATCAACTCCTGGATGCCTTGCCGCTTGAAGAGGACTGGCGCCGAGGTCTCAAGCCCCTGATAGAAACCGAAAGCCCCCGTCGTCCATTGCCACCGCCGACCGGGATTGGACTTGAAGACGATTTCCTCGCTCACCGTGTTCGAACGCTGTTCCTGCACCAGGGTGAAGATGTCGCGGGGCGTGAAGTCCTGGTCCATGGCCATGCGGTCGTCCAAGTGCTGGAAGCCCGTGATGAAACTGGCCGTGAAGTCCGGGGTATGCCATTCGATATTCAGTCCCCCGTTCAGCAAGCTGCGGCGGTAACCGCTCGGGTCGTTGTAGGCAATCTGCCCCACGTAGTCCGGAGTCTCTTCCGAAGGGGCGACGGTTCCTAAATAATAATAAGGATAGCCGCCCTGGTCGCTATACTCATAGCTGAGGTTCACGTCCAGCTTCAGGTTGTCCGAAGGGAGGAACATGGCATGAAGGCGTCCGCCCCCGGCATCACTCCGGTCGATACGCCCGTTGTCCTTGTAGCTGTTCTTGAAGAAGCCGCCCCCATGCTCATAAAAGCCACCGGCCGAGAAGGCAAAGCGGCTGGATATGCGATGGTAGTGCGTCAGCGAAGCGTTATAATCCCCATAGGTAGCCGCCCCCAAGCGGATGTCCGTGCCTTGGTAAGTAAAAGGCGACTTGGTCTGTATCTTGATAAGGCCACCCATCGTGTTGCGCCCGTACAACATGCTTTGCGGGCCGCGCAGCACTTCCACCTGCTCGATGTCGGCATAGTTGAAGTCGAAAGCGGACTTGTCTATATAAGGGATATTGTCTACATACAGGCCGACGGCCGGCGTGTTGATGCGCGAGCCGATGCCCCGGATATAGACCGCCGTAGTCAGGCGCGAACCATAGTCGGGGATGAACAGGTTGGGGACGAGGCCCGTAAGGCTCTTGATGCCGGTCACCTGCTTGGCACGCATCGTCTGTTGCGACAAATGGGAATAGGTGACGGGGAGTTCACGCAAGGCGCGGGTCTCTTTCGGGGTAGCCACGATGACCAATTCGTCCATCTGCACCGTGCGCAAGGTATCGGCCTCTTCGGCCCGAAGGGAAAAGGATGCCGCCAAGACGGCTCCCAGGAACATTAGTTTAATCTTCATATCCGGTTAGCATTAATATATTGTGCTGCGGCCTCGGCACACCGCTCTCCGTCGATAGCAGCCGAGACGATGCCGCCGGCATAGCCGGCCCCTTCGCCGCAAGGGAAAAGGCCCTGCAAACGCACGTGCTGCAAGGTGCCGGCATCGCGAAGGATGCGGACGGGTGCCGACGTGCGAGTTTCCACGCCAATCATCACGGCCTCGTTGGTCAGGAAGCCACGGGCGTTGCGGCCGAACAGGCGGAAGCCTTCCGCCAGGCGGCTGGTGATGAAGGGCGGCATCCAGAAGTGGAGGGGAGACGACACCAGCCCCGGCGCATACGAACTGGGGGGCAAGTCGTAACTCAGTTTCCGGCGACAGAAGTCGTCCATGCGCTGGGCAGGGGCTGTCTGCCGACGGTTGCCCTGCTGCCAGCAAAGGTGTTCCAACTGCTCCTGGAAGTGCATCATGGCCAAGGCCGGATGGGCGGATGCATCCCTCTCCAGGCCGGCATCGGGCAAGTCCTCGGGGCGCAGTTCCACCACCATGCCGCTGTTGCTCCAGCGGCCTCCCCGATTGCTGGGACTCATGCCGTTCACCACAATCTGCCCCGGGCCGCTGGACGCAGGCACCACGAACCCACCGGGGCACATGCAGAAGCTATACACGCCGCGCCCTTCCACCTGGGTGACGAAGCTGTACTCTGCGGCGGGCAGGTACTTGCCACGCCCATGCTTGCTGTGATACTGGATGCGGTCTATCAGTTCGGCGGGATGCTCCAGGCGGACGCCCACGGCGATGCCCTTGGCTTCTATCTCGACACCATGCAGGGCCAACCAGCGGTAGACGTCGCGGGCAGAGTGACCCGTGGCCAGGATGACGGGGCCATGGAACTCCCCGCCCGTGTCCGTCGCGATGCCTGCCACCCTGTCCCCCTCCAGCAGCAGGGCATCCATGCGGGTCTGGAAGTGCACTTCGCCCCCGCACTGCAGGATGGTGCGGCGCATACTCTCGATGACGCGGGGCAGCTTGTCCGTGCCGATGTGGGGATGGACGTCCACGAGGATGTCCTCCGGCGCGCCGTGCTGGCAGAAGACGGAGAGGATTTTCTCCACATTGCCGCGCTTCTTGCTGCGCGTATATAGCTTCCCGTCGGAGTAAGCCCCTGCCCCGCCCTCGCCAAAGCTGTAATTGGACTCGGGGTCAACGGCTTGGAGGCGGCTTATCTGAGCCAGGTCTTTCTTGCGTTCGCGCACATCCTTGCCACGCTCGACGACGACGGGGCGCAGCCCCAACTCGATGAGGCGCAGGGCGGCGAACAGCCCCCCGGGGCCCGCACCGACGACGACGACCTGCGGACGGCCGTCCACGACAGGGTAGTCCACCGGGGTGAAGGCCTCCTCGGCGGGAGGCTCGTCCAGGTAGACGCGCACGGCGAGGTTGACAAAGACCGTGCGGTGGCGGGCGTCGATGCTGCGGCGGAGGACGCGCAGGCCGGTGATGCGGCGGGGGTCAAGCCCCTTCTCGCGGGAGAGGGACTGGCGCAGGCGTTGGCCGTCGGCGGCATCTTCGGGCAGGAGACGCAGGGAGTATTCTTGCACCATGGGGTCAGAAGGCGTAGCCGAAGCCCACGTTCAGGTAGATGGGGTACATGGCGAAGGTGATGGTCTGGAAGTCCTTTTGGAAGATGTCGTTCAGCCCCCAGTGGAGATCGGCGTGGACGTTGAGGTGGCGGAAGGCACGCCAGGCGACGCCGGCCTGCACGCCCCACTGGAATGTGCGCAGGTCTTCGGAGAAGTCATAGGGGGCGATGCTCTCGCCTTCGAACACGACTTTGTTGCCCGTGGGGTCGCCTTCGCGCAAGTAACCGTCGAAGACGTGGCCGGAAAAGTCGCCGCTGGTCATGAACGAGAAGTAGGGTCCGGCGGTGACACGCAGGCGGTCGTTGGCCTTCCAGGCGGCAAGGACGGGCACGGAGAAGAAAGAGGAGCGGTACTTGGTCTTGACCTTTCCGGTCCAGCGTCCGGCCATGCGTTCGCCCCCGTCGCCGATGATTTCCATGCTATAATCCTTGGTACGTGCCTCGGCCTCCATGCCTTTCGTCTCGAGGCGCAGGCCGAGGATGATGCCCCATTGCTTCTGACGGTCGAGCCACTTGATGATGTCTCCGCCCAGGGCGAGGTTGACGTTGGGCGAGAAGCCCGTGAGGGCGCGTATCTCCCGGGGCAGGGGGAGCGGCGAGGTGCCGCCGATGTTGAACCCGGCGCGTACTTCATATTCGAGGCCGTAGAGGGCCGACTGGATAATGCCCCGGTTGCGGTCTTCCTGGGCTTGCAGGTTGGTGGCCGCTCCGGCTGCGAGGAGCAGGAGGGCGGGTATGATGTGTTTCAGTTTCATTGTCGATGTCTTAATGGTTCATACGGTCAGTCTTCATAACTCAGTTCCACCTCGTCGATGCAGAGGGTGCTGCCGGGGGCGCCTTCGAAGTAGTCCCCCCGGATGCTGGAGGCGAAGACGATGGCCAGGCAGTACCTGCCGTCGGCCAGCTTGGCGGGGTCGACGGTCTTGCCGGGGCGGTAGGTGAAGGGAATCTCGAAGCGGGTCCACTCGGCAGTGGGCTGCACGTCGGCCTGGTCGACCACGGCGGTGGAGACGACCTGGGGGTTGTCTTCGGCCAGCGCGTCGGTAGCGTCAAGTATGGGACGTTCCGGGGTGCTCTCGTAGAAGATGCCGTAGATGTTGGGCTGGTCTACGCGCCCGGGCACGGGACGGAGCTTGTCCTCGGCGGTCTTGTCGAGCTCGTAGAAGGTCTCGCCGGGGGTGTATTTGTAGTAGCCGGTGAGGGTGGTGGGCACATGGTCGAACTGCGAGCCGAACTTGGTGGACTTCAGGGCGTCCTGCAGGGCCTCGGTGACGTCAAATTCGCCTATGAAGAGGTTGCCCGAAGCGATGGGCATATTGACCAACTCGGCCAGGGATCCGCCCCGGCGGGTGGTGAGCACGAGGCACTTGCCCCGGTATCCGTCGTCGCCCTGGTAGGTGGGGAAGTTGAGCGGGTCGCGCTCGTCGATGTCAGCCAGGGCGAACCCGGGGTTGCCGCTGGCCCAGGCGAAGGTCTCAACCCCCAGCTGGTCGGTCTCGTAGAAGATGTGGTATTTGCCTCCTCCCCCCAGGCGGACGTTCTCGAAGCTGTACTGCGTGTTGGCTATTCCGCTGGCGTTGACGATGATGCGGTAGTGGCGGCGCCACTGCCCGTCCTGCGAGGTGACGATGTAGTCCTGCGGCTGGGTGAAGTCGAGGACGGTGCCGCTGGCGGGCAGGACGGTGGCCCCGTCGGTCAGCGTGAGCACGGGGGCGAGGCGCGAGACGTCGGTGTCCTTCTTCACGTAGAGCAGGATGGGATAGACGCGGCTGCCGTCGGACTGGACGATGGCGTCGCCGAAGGAGGCCGGGCGGTTCATGACGTTGCCCTGGAGGGTGACTTCTACGATGTCGGCCTCGGTGTTGAGGGCCTCGTCCTGTATGCACGAGCCCAAGGAGAGGAGGGCGGCAAGGAGGACGGGGAGGGATGTTTTCAGTTTCATCATACGCATGTTATTCTGTTTAAAAGATGGGTTATGCGGGTGCAAAGATACGGAAAGATTCGGTACGTCCGACGGCCCGCGCCCCAAAATTCACTGCCCTTCCCCCCCGGCGCCCAGGGTTTCGATGTCAATCCAGTCGACGTGCCGGGGCACGAGGGCGCGGGCGGTGACCTTCTTGTTGGCCGCGCGGCGGCATTCGGGCGTGAAGCGGACGTGCGTCCCCCGTATCTGGCGGGCGCTCACCTCCTCGCGGGTGTCGACTCCCTGCCCCTTCATGTCGGGCGTATAGTAGAACGTCCCGATGCCGTCCAGCTTCACCGTCTGGCCCCCGGCCATGTAGTGGGCCATCACGCCGCCCAGCTCGGCCAGGACGCAGTAGACGTCGCCCCGGCTCAGGGAGGTCAGCTGGGCCAGCTGGCGGGCAATCTCTTCCGTGCCCACGGGAGGCCCGACGGTCACTCCCTGCGGGTACCACTTGCCGTTGACGGCTTTCTTTACTTTCTTGTAGAATGACATAAGCTCTTCAAATATAGGGTGGAACATCGGCCAGCACGCACCCTTTGCCCGTCCGGGGTGGTACCTTTGAGGGGGAAAGGGTGCAGGTTGGCCCAGTAAACTATCATATCTTACTGGATAAAGTATCATACTTTATAGGTTAAAGTATCATACTTTACTGGATAAACTATCATACTTTATGGGATAAAGTATCATACTTTATACCTGCAAAGGTAATCCTTTCCTGCTTAAAGTCCAAACCTTTGGGCAAAAAAGATGGCACCCTGGGCGCGGAATACGCATAATTTAGTAACTTCGCGCCCGTATTCGGACTTAAAAGACATCAAGACATGGAACAACACGAACGTGAACAAATCATCGCCCTCGTGCGCCGCGAGGTCGTCCCCGCCATCGGGTGCACCGAGCCGATGGCCGTGGCCCTCTGCGTAGCCCGCGCCACCGAGGTCCTGGGCCGCCGGCCCGAACAGGTGGAAACCCTGCTCAGCGCCAACATTCTGAAGAATGCCATGGGCGTCGGCATCCCCGGCACGGGCATGATAGGCCTGCCCATCGCCGTGGCCCTGGGCGCACTGATAGGGAAATCGAGTTACCAGCTGGAGGTGCTGAAGGACTGCTCGCCCCAGGCCGTGGAGGAAGGCAAGCGCTTCATCGCCGGGCAGCGCGTCCGCATCGCCCTCAAGGAAGGCATCGCCGAGAAGCTCTACGTCGAGGCCACCTGCCGCGCGGGGGACGACGAGGCGACGGCCGTCATCGCCGGAGGGCATACCGATTTCCGCCGCATCAGCCGCAACGGGCAGGTGCTGCTCGACCGCCCCATCTGCGAAGAGGCCGAAGCCGAGGCCGGCACGCCCACCCTCTCCTTGCAGAAGGTGTACGACTTCGCCACGACCGCCCCGCTGGACGAAATCAGCTTCATCCTCGACACCGCCCGCCTCAACAAGGCCGCCGCCGAGGCCTCCTTCCGCCACGACTACGGCCACGGCCTGGGCAAAATGCTGCGCGGGCGCTATGAGCATAAGATTATGGGCGACAGCGTCTTCTCGCACATCCTGTCCTACACCTCGGGCGCCTGCGACGCCCGCATGGCCGGGGCCATGGTTCCGGTGATGAGCAACTCCGGCAGCGGCAACCAAGGCATCTCGGCCACCCTGCCCGTGGTGGTCTTCGCCGAGGAGACGGGCAAGACCCGCGAGCAACTCGTCCGCGCGCTGATGCTCAGCCACCTCACGGTCATCTACATCAAGCAGAGCCTCGGACGCCTCTCGGCCCTGTGCGGCTGCGTCGTCGCGGCCACGGGTTCGAGCTGCGGCATCACCTGGCTGATGGGCGGCGGGTACCAGCAGGTCGCCTATGCGGTGCAGAACATGATTGCCAACCTCACCGGCATGATTTGTGACGGGGCCAAGCCCAGCTGCGCCCTGAAGGTCACCACCGGCGTCTCCACCGCCGTCCTCTCCGCCATCATGGCCATGGAGGGGCGCACCGTCACCTCCGTCGAGGGCATCATCGACCAGGACGTCGACCAGAGCATCCGCAACCTCACCCGCATCGGCTCGCAGGGCATGAACGAGACGGACCGGCTGGTGCTGGACATCATGACGCATAAGGGGTAAATTAAGAATGGAGAATTGAGAATGAAGAATTGAGAATTAAGAATGAAGAATTGAGAATGAGGGATGCTCCGGCGGCGTTCGGGATACGAGGAAGATGCTATCCTTGACTAAGACAGATGCCGCCGTTGCATAGGAAAGGCCCCGTCCTCCCACGCGGAAGACGGGGCCTTTGCCCCATAAACAGATGAAGAATGAAGCTTCGGCCCGGCCCCGCTGACCCGCCCAATTCTTCATTCTTCATTCTTAATTCTTCATTTAAGAAAACTTATGCCTCGCAGCATCCGCCGCAACCGTCGCCGTGCCCGTCGCCGCAACCGCCTCCGCAGCCGTCGCAACCTCCGCCGCAGCATCCTCCGGCCATGGCGCTGGCAATGTGTGCCACCTCATCTTTCGTGGCCGGGCGGCACGTCACGACGTGTCCCACGAACTGGAGGTCGCAGCCCGCCAGCGGATGGTTCATGTCCATCACCACCACGTCGTCCTTCACCTCCACCACGCTGCCATTCACGCGCTGCCCCTCGTTCGTCATCAGGGGCACGATGGCATCGGGCACGATGTGCTCGTCGTCAAACTTCCCGTCCACCAGGAAGATGTTCTTGGGCAACTCGATGACGTGCCCGTCGTCATACTCGCCATAGGCCTCGGCGCAAGGGATGGTGAAGTCGAACTCCGCCCCTTCGGCCAAGTCCTTCACCTGTCGCTCGAAAGCCTCCAGCGTCAGGCCCATGCCGGTGATGAAGGGGAAGGGGTTATCCACGGTGGCCTCTTCGCCAAACTCCCGCTCGCCGTCCTCAATCATATACATCTTGTAGGCGACGGCCATGTACTTGTTCTCTGCTTTTTCCATATCAGTCTTGTTATGAAGTGAATATTCCACGATTCTTATCGCGCGGCAAAGATACGAAATATCGGCAAAAGTTGCCAACTACACATTGTTTTTGTACCTTTGCAGCGCGAAGCAGCCGGACGGCCTGCCGCGTGTGAAGGTTCACAGGAGGAAAGTCCGGGCAACACTGAGCATCCCACTTCCTAACAGAAAGCTGTCCGCGAGGGCGGAGTAACGCAGAAGAAAATAACCGCCCCTCCCCCACGGGGAGAGGCAAGGGTGAGAAGGTAGGGTAAGAGCCTACCGGCCTTGTGGCGACACAAGGGCCGTGCGTCTTGGGAGTTGTAAGGTCATGTAAACCGGCGCAAGGAGGGTGGCTCGCCCCAGTCGGAGGGTAGACCGCTAAAGCCGCATGGCGACATGCGGACGAGATAAATGGCAGGCGCCCCGCCCCGTGCGGGGCACAGAACCCGGCTTACAGGCCGGCTGCTTCGCTTTTTTAATTAAGAACTAATAATGAAGAATGAAGAATTTGCGCGTAGCGACGACGGAAGAGGGCCGCGCATCGGATTCTTCATTCATCATCCTTCATTCATCATTAAAACATGAACCATCGCATTGCCGCACTCTGGAAGTTCCTGACCGACGACATCTGGCGTATCACGGAGGATGAGGTCACGAAGACGACCTTTTCGGCCTACAACATTATCAAAAGCATC
>CASEKR010000019.1 GCA_949288585.1 uncultured Bacteroides sp.
ACTTGAACCAAGGACCCTCTGATTAACAGTCAGATGCTCTAACCGACTGAGCTAACGAAGAGTGTTGTTTTTTCTCAAATGCGGTGCAAAAGTAATAGGTTATTTTGAAATATGCAATATCTTTGCAGAAAAAATGACAAAAAAGGACAGAATAAGAGTTTTTTCACCTAAAGACAGAAGAAAATGAGACGATTTATGACGATTCGCAGGGCTGTTCTCGTGCCGGTAGCCGTGCTGGTTGTAGCGGCCCTTTGGGGGTTCGCCAGCGGTGACGGCCGGAGCTTCCAGTTGGCTAAGAACATGGATATTTTCAATTCCATCGTGAAGGAACTGGAGTTGTTTTACGTGGATTCCATCGACCCCAACAAGACTATCCGCGAGGGCATCGACGCCATGCTGTATTCCCTGGATCCCTACACGAACTATTTCCCCGAAGAAGACCAGAGCGAACTGGAGCAGATGTTGAAGAACTCCTACGGTGGCATCGGCTCCATCATTACTTGGAATGCCAAGCTGAAGCGTTCGATGATAGCCGAGCCTTACGAGGGCATGCCTGCCGCCGAGGTAGGACTGAAGCCGGGGGATGTCTTGCTGGAGATTGACGGCGAGGATCTTCTTGGCAAGAACAACCAGGAGGTCAGCGAGATGTTGCGCGGCCAGGTGGGGACTACCTTCAAGCTGAAGGTGCAGCGCCCGGGGCAGAAGAAGCCGATGGAGTTTGACATCGTGCGCCGCTCCATCCAGTTGCCCATCATTCCTTACTACGGCATGTTGGACGGGGAAGTGGGATACATCAACCTGAGCACGTTCTCAGGCAATCCGTCGAAGGAGTTCAAGCAGGCTTTCCTCGACCTGAAGAAGCAGGGCATCCGTTCGTTGGTCATCGACTTGCGCAACAACGGAGGGGGATTGCTGGACGAGGCGGTGAAGATTGCCAACTATTTCCTGCCGCGCGGCGAGACGTTGGTCACGACCAAGGGGAAGATGGAGCAGGCCAGCAATACTTATAAGACATTGCGCGAGCCGCTGGATCTGGAGATCCCGCTGGCGGTGCTGGTCAACAGCGCCACTGCGTCGTCGTCCGAAATTCTGGCGGGTTCCCTCCAAGACCTGGATAGGGCGGTCGTCGTCGGCAGCCGCACCTTCGGCAAGGGTCTGGTGCAGACCACCCGCCCGTTGCCCTACGGGGGGACTATCAAGATTACGACTTCCAAGTATTACATCCCCAGCGGACGCTGCGTGCAGGCGATTGACTACACGCACCGCAACGAGGACGGGAGCGTGGGCCGCATCCCCGACAGCTTGACCACGGTGTTCCACACCCGGGCGGGGCGCGTGGTACGCGACGGTGGGGGCGTGACGCCGGACATCGAGGTGGAGGCCGAGAAGCTGCCGAACATCTTGTTCTACTTGGTGAACGACAACCTTATCTTTGATTATGCCACGGATTATTGCCTGAAGCATTCTGAAGTGCCTGCACCGGAACAGTTCGAAGTGACCGATGCCGATTACGCCGAGTTCAAGGAGAAGGTGAAGGCGGCCGACTTCAAGTATGACCAGCAGACGGAGAAGATATTGAAGAGCCTGAAGGAGATGGCGGAGTTCGAGGGATACCTAGACGGGGCTTCGGCCGAGTTCGACGCCTTGGAGCAGAAACTCCAGCATAACCTGGACCGCGACCTCGACCATTTTGCGAAAGAAATCAAGAGCCTTTTGGCCATCGAAATCATCAAGCGCTACTACTACCAGCGCGGCAGCATCATTCAGCAACTCAAGGACGACCCCGACCTGGAGGAGGCAGTGAAGATTCTCAACGACTCGGCGGCATACCGGAAGATGTTGGCTCCCGCCGCCGCTTCCTAAGCGTGGTAGTCTCGCTCCCAAGCGTTGGTAGCGCCATTCCCTTGCCTTGGGAGCATCATTCCCAGGTGCTGGGAGCGAGACTACCAGACGTTGGAAAAATTCTGGTAGTCCGGAGCCTGCCGCTCTGAGCTTTATCTTGAGTCTTATCAATCTTATTCTCTTGCACAATGGAAACAAATCTGACAGAACTTACCTCCGAGGCTCTTGGCCTCTTGCAGTCATTAATCGCCATCCCTTCCGTCAGCCGCGAGGAGGCGCAGGCCGCCGACTGCCTCCAGCAATACATTGAGTGCCGGGGCATGGAGACGGGACGGAAAGGAAACAATGTTTGGTGCCTGTCGCCGATGTTCGACCTCCGGAAGCCGACGTTGCTGCTCAATTCGCACATCGACACGGTGAAGCCCGTGGCCGGATGGAGGCACGACCCCTTCACGCCCCAGTTGGAAAGCAACGGGAAACTTTATGGCTTGGGCAGCAACGATGCCGGCGCCAGCGTCGTGAGCCTGTTGCAAGTCTTCCTCTCCTTGTGCCGCACGGCTCAACCCTATAATCTCTTGTTCCTGGCTTCGTGCGAGGAAGAAGTGTCGGGTCGCGAGGGGATAGAAAGCGTCCTGCCTCTGTTGCCCCCGGTCGACTTTGCTTTGGTGGGCGAGCCGACAGAGATGCAGCCGGCCATTGCTGAAAAGGGGTTGATGGTGCTGGACGTGACGGCTACGGGGCGTTCGGGCCATGCGGCGCGCGACGAGGGGGACAACGCCATCTACAAGGTGCTGGACGACATCGCCTGGTTCCGCGACTACCGTTTCCCGGAAGTATCCCCGCTGCTCGGCCCGGTGAAGATGAGTGTGACGATGGTCAATGCCGGCACGCAGCACAACGTCATTCCTGACCGTTGCACGTTCGTGGTGGACATTCGCAGCAACGAGTGCTACACCAACCAGGAACTGTTCGACCTCATCGTCCCCCACCTGAAATGCGAGGCCCGTGCCCGCAGTTTCCGCCTCGGCTCGTCGCACGTGTCTCCCCAGCATCCCGTGGTCCGCCGGGCAGTCGGGTTGGGCCGCACGCCATTTGGCTCGCCCACCTTGTCCGACCAAGCCCTGATGCCCTTCCCCTCCATGAAGATGGGACCGGGTAAGAGCAGCCGCTCGCACACCGCCGACGAGTTCATCTTTGTGCATGAGATAGAAGAGGCCATCGGCCTGTATCTGAAACTGTTGGACGGAGTGTCCCTCAAGTAGTACCCCGGCACGCGTCAATGGCTGCTTGCACCGAGCCGTGCATCAGCAACAGGGCGTGCGCCTTGCCATAGTCCAGCCCCAGTTCCTCCACCAGTATCCGGGTGCCCCGGTCGATGAGTTTCTGGTTGGTGAGTTGCATGTTCACCATCTTGTTGCCCTTCACGCGCCCCAGGCGAATCATGACGCAGGTGGAAATCATGTTCAGAATCATCTTCTGCCCCGTGCCCGACTTCATGCGGCTGCTGCCTGTCACGAACTCCGGGCCTACCACCATCTCGATGGGAATGTCGGCTTCGGCTGCCATGGGGCTGCCCGGGTTGCTGGTGATGCAGGCGGTCAGTATGCCCCGTTCGCGCGCTTCGTGCAGGGCGCTGACGACGTAAGGCGTCTGGCCCGACGCGGCAATGCCGATGACGATGTCCTTGCTTGTCACGTTGTGTTCCGTCAGTTCTTGCCATCCCCGCTGCGTGTCGTCTTCCGCCTTCTCCACGGGATGGCGCAAGGCCGTGTCCCCTCCGGCGATGAGGCCGATGACCAGTGTGGGTGGCATGCCGAACGTGGGCGGGATTTCCGAGGCGTCCAGCACTCCGAGGCGTCCGCTGGTACCTGCGCCGATGTAGAAGATGCGTCCCCCTTGCTTCATGCGGGGCACGATTTCATTGACGAGCTTTTCTATTTGCGGTATCGTCTGGCGGACAGCTTCCGCCACCTTCCGGTCTTCGGTGTTGATGTCTTCCAGCAACTCCCGCACGGACTTCTTCTCCAGGTCGTCGTAGGGCGATGGCTGTTCTGTGATGTTGATAAATGCCGGGGTATCCATGTCAAAAGCAAGTTTGGGGTTCGGTGTGGTAGCGCAGCAATCCCTCCATGGGGCTTTGCAAGATGTTGCCTATGGAGACGCCCGATAACTTTGCCGCCTCCCTCAGGACTTCCTGGTAGTAGAACGCCACGGAACCAGTGAAATGTATCCGGTGCTGCTGGTAATCTTGGTACTGCATGACGTTGCGCCGGAAGAAGTCGCAGAAACTTCCCAGAACCAGGCTGTGCACGCCGGGGTCATGCAGGTGCTGGACCAGGAAGGGAGACAGCCCGGCCAGGAAACGGTTGGGAAAGGGCTGGCGGTAGACGCGGTTGATGATTTCGGCCGGCGTCAGTCCGGTTTGTTCCAGGAACTCTTCTTTCAGCCCCGGCGTCAGTTGGTTCTTCAGCAGGCTGCCCACCAGTAGCTTGCCCAGCACGGCGCCGCTGCCTTCGTCGCCCAGGATGAACCCTAAGGGCGAGACATTCTCTGCAATCTTTTCTCCGTCGTAGAGGCAGGAATTGGAGCCGGTGCCGAGGATGCAGGCGATGCCCGGACGATGCCCGCACAGTCCCCGGGCGGCGGCCAGCATGTCGCTGCTGACTTCCACCGCCTTTGCCCCTAATTGCCGTCGGAGGATGCGCGTCACCGTCTCAATCTTGTCAGGGAAGCCGCATCCCGCCCCGTAGAAGTGGATGGCTTCGGACCGTTCCCCGTCCAAACGGGCTGCCAAGGCGGCTATCTCTTCGCTTATTTCTTCCTCCGTCTGAAAGAACGGGTTAGTCCCTTTCGTCGTGAAGCGGCGGGGCGCTTCTCCTTTCTTCCCTACCAGGCACCAGTCTGTCTTGGTAGAGCCGCTGTCTGCTATCAGTATCATGCTGTCTCCCCTCCATCCTCTCTTTCGGCGGGCACCGTGCATTCGTCCACCAAGTAAGCGATGGAGACGTAAGGGATGCCGCTGTTGGTAGTCAGTCCGATTTCGCACGTCCGGCTGTTGCAGTAGCCAATCTGTATACCCTTCGCTTCGATTTGCGGCCTTAACTTGCGCAAGGCGTAGGCATTGAGCTCGGGATGCGTGAATCCCCGGTCGCCCGCGAAGGCGCAGCAGCCTATCTCTTCGGGCACTAATACGAGACCGGTCGTGCAAAGTTTGGCCAGCTTGACCATAGTCTCCGCCAATCCCATCTCGCGCGTGGAGCAGGTGATGTGCAGGGCCACGGGGCGGTCGGTGGGCACGAACTTGAGGTACGGGCGCAGGAAGGTGTAGATAAATTCGGCCGGCTCATACAGTTTCATCTTCCGAATGGTCTGCCTCATGCGGTGCAGGCACGGGCTTTGGTCGCACAGCACGGGATACTTGCCTTCCTCGCTGGCGCGCCACAAGGCGGCTTCCAGTTCGGCGCTCTTCCGATCGGCTATGTCGGGCATCCCCTTGCTTTCCCAGATGGTGCCGCAACACAGGTTTTCCATGCCTTCGGGGAAGATGACCTCGTAGCCCGTCTTGTGCAGCAACCTTTGCATCTTGTCTACAAGCGGCTGCTCCACGGGCGATTTGTGTGCCAGTCCCATAGTCTGGTTAATGCAACTGGGGAAGTAGACAACCTTCTTTAATGAAGAATGATGAATGAAGAATGAAGAATTTACGTCGGCTTCTCCTTTCGGGGAATCCGTCCGCTTTTCATTTCCCATTTTTAATTCTTCATTCTTTATTCTTAATTCTTCATTTACAGAAGATTCTTTATTCTTCATTCTTCGTTCGTCATTCTTCATTTTATAAGCCTTGGGCATGGCCGGCGTCCATTGCGGAATGCCCAGCAGGTTGTGCAGCCCGCGCGTCAACTTGCTCATGGTGCGGGTGCCGAGAACGGTGTGTGCCGTGTCTGCCAGGGTGAGGACAGGGCGCAGGGCGCTTTCGATGCCGGACAGGTGGCGGGCGGCGTAGTCGCCTAATTTATAGCCCGTGCTCGCCGGAGGCAACAATTGCTGGCGGACGAAGTGCGTCAAGTCGCCCGTATTGATACCCATGGGGCAGGACATGGAGCAAAGACCGTCGCCGGCGCAGGTCTGGTTGCCGGGGTAGTAATATTGCTTGGTCAATAAGGCTAAGCGGGCGGGGTCTTCGCCGCTTTGCCGCAAGCGGGCCAGTTCGCGCTGGATGACGATGCGCTGGCGCGAAGACAACGTAAAGCCGCACGACACGCAGTTCACCTCGCAGAAGCCGCACTCGATGCAGCGGTCCACCTTTTTTAATGAAGAATGAAGAATAGTCCCTTCGGGACGGAATGAAGAATTAGTGCTGGAAGAGGTTGATTCTTCATTCTTCATTCTTAATTCTTCATTATTAAATAGGATGGGCAGCGGCTTGAAGTGCTTCAAGTGGCATTCGGGGTCGTCGTTGAAGATGACGCCCGGGTTGAGCAGGCCCAGCGGGTCGAACAGGCGTTTGACCTCCTGCATGAAGCCGAAGGCCGTGTCCCCCCATTCGTAGCGCACGTAGGGAGCCATGTTGCGCCCCGTTCCGTGTTCGGCTTTCAGCGAGCCGTCGTACTTGTCTACCACCAGGCGTTTGACATCTTCCATCAGGTCGGCGTAGCGTTTCACCTCGCTTCCGTCGGAGAAACTTTGGTTGAGGATGAAGTGATAGTTGCCTTCCAGCGCGTGGCCGTAGATGCAGGCGTCGTCGTAGCCATGTTTTGCGATGAGTTGTTGGAGGTCTGCTGTGGCGTCGGGCAGGTCGTCGATGTGGAACGCCACGTCTTCAATGAGGCAGGTCGTCCCCGGTCGGCGCGTGCCGCCCACCGAGGGGAAGATACCCGAGCGGATGGCCCAATACTTGCCATATTCCTCCGGGCGGTCGGTGAAGCGCACGGGAATGTAGGTGCTGAACGCCGCGAGGCACGCCTCTATCTGCGCGATGTTCTGCGCCAGTTCCTCCGGCGTGCGGGCCTTGGTTTCGGCGAGGATAGCCGTCAGCCCGGAGGGGTCGGAGACTTCTTCCTTATACCTTATATATATAGGGTCGTCCACGGACGAGAGACTCTTGTAGTCCAGCAGTTCGGCTCCCTTCACGAGCCACTCGCCGTCGGCGTTCACTAATTTCTTCATGGCCACTACCGCCCGGCAGGCTTCCCGGATGCTGGTGAAATAAAGCATCGCACTGGCTTTATGCGGGTAGTCGTACTCTGTCTTCATGGTCACTTGGGACAGGAAGGCCAGTGTCCCCTCGCTGCCGACCATCAGGTGGGCAATGATGTCGAACGGGTCGTCGAAGCGGACGAAGGGCAGGAGGTTCAGCCCGGTGACGTTCTTGATGGAGTATTTGTATCGGATGCGTTCGGCCAGTTTTTCGTCGGCGCGGATGTCGTCGCGCAGGGCGCAGAGGCGTTGCAGGAACTCGCGGTGGGTCACTTCGAACGAGGCGCGGCTGACGGGGTCGCCCGTGTCGAGCACGGTTCCGTCGGCCAGTACGATGCGGGCGGAGAGCAACATGCGGTCGCTGTTGGCGTGGGTGCCGCAGTTCATGCCCGAAGCGTTGTTCATGACGATGCCTCCCACCATGGCGCTCTTTACCGACGCCGGGTCCGGGGCGAACTTGCGCCCGTAGGGGGCGAGCAGTTCGTTGACGCGCTGTCCGATGAGGCCGGGCTGGAGGGTGATTTGTCCATGGTCAGGGCTGATGCTGTATGCTTCCCAGTGCTTGCCAGCCACAATCAGGATGGAGTCGCTGATGGCCTGCCCGGACAGGCTGGTGCCTGCGGCGCGGAAGGTGACCGGCAGTCGGTGGCGCGTGGCCAGCCGGAGGAGTTGCGACACTTCGTCTTCGTCTTTCGAGCGGATGACTATCTGCGGGATGAGGCGGTAGAAGCCGGCGTCCGTGCCCCAGGCCAGGCGGCGCAGTTCGTCGGTATAAATGCGTTCCTGCGGGACGAAGGCCAGTGCCTCGTGCAGGAACTCGGTGTAACGGTTCTGTTCCATACTCTTAGTCAATCAATCTTGCCGGAAGGTTCTCCGGTTTCGGGCGTAAAGATACATATTTCCCTCCACTCATTTTCCGCCGCCTTTCCTTTTTTCTTTCTTCCCCAGTCCGGAGGCCGATTTCACCCACAGGGCGGTGCCGATGGTCGTGACGCAGCACAGCACCGTCCAGAGGAAGAACAGGCGGTAGCCCACCGTCTCTTGCAACCAGCCTGCCATCATGCCCAGCATCATGCTCAGTGCCATGAAGCCCGTGCAGATGGCGTAGTGGGACGTCTGGTAGGGGCCTTCGGAGAAGTGGATGAGGAAGAGCATGTAGGCGGTGAAGCCGAAGCCGTAGCCGAATTGCTCCACGAAGACGCAGGCGTTCACCGTCAGCAGCGAGGGCGCCGGGGCGTAGCTGAGGTAGACGAACGTCAGGCACGTCAACGACATGCTCCACGCCATCGGTATGAGCCACCTTCGCAACCCGCCGCGTGCGGCCGCCATGCCGCCGATGATGCCGCCCAGCGTCAGGCCGATGACGCCCACCGTGCCGTAGACCAGGCCGACTTGCGCGGTGCTGAGTCCCAGGCCACCCTTCTCCGCCGGGTCCAGCAGGAAGGGCTGGATGATTTTGGTCAGTTGCGCTTCGGGGAAGCGGTAGAGCAGCATGAAGGCAATGGCGGCCGCCGTCTCTCCCCACGGCCGCTTGGTGAAGAACGTGCGGAACGCCTCGGCAAAGCCACGCACGATGCTGTGTATGTCGGTGTGCCGGCGGTCGGCGTCCACGCGGGGACGGGGCAACGTCCAGTGGTGGTAGACCACCACGAGGAGGAAGAAGGCGGCGAGCACTACGAACACCACCGACCAGGCCAGCGGGATGTCGCCCGTCGTCGTTTCCAACACGCCGGCCAAGATGACCAGCGGGCCCTGGCCCACGACCATGGCAATGCGGTAGAACGTGCTGCGGATGCCGACGTAGAACGACTGGTCGCGCTCGTTCAGCGCCAGCATGTAGAAGCCGTCGGCGGCAATGTCGTGCGTGGCCGAGGCGAAGCCCGTCAGCAGGAAAGTCGCCAAGGTGAACTGCACGTAGAACGACGTGGGCAGGCTGAAGGCGATGCAGGCCAAGCCCACGGCCATGACGGCCTGCATCGTCAGCGTCCACCAGCGTTTCGTGCGCAGGATGTCGACGAAGGGGCTCCAGAAGGGCTTGATGACCCACGGGAGTCCTAACCAGCCAGTGTAGAGGGCGATGTCGGTGTTCGACAGGCCCAGGCGTTTGTACATGATGACGGAGATGGTCATGACGGCCACGTAGGGCAGCCCTTGGGCAAAGTAGAGGGTCGGAATCCAGGCCCAGGGCGTGCGGCGTGCGGAGGTATGCGCGGTAGGTTTCATATCATTGCGGGGATTGTCAGAGGTATTTCTTTTCCAAGTCGGCTCCGGGGTAGTAGTGGCGCAGGATGTCGGCGTAGCCGTATCCCTGTTCGCCCATCACGGCGGCGCCTATCTGGCAGAGTCCCACGCCGTGTCCCCAGCCCGCGCCGGTCAGTACGAACTGGCGGGGCAGGCCGTCGGGGGTGCAGCCCCCGGCCTTGTCTACCACGAAGGCCGAGCTGTACAGGTGGGTGGGCGACAGCGTGCGGCGTATCTCCAGTTCCTTGCCGATGACGGCGGTGCGTTTCGTGCCCACGATGCGCAGCTGCCACAAGCGGCCGCTGGTGCCGCGTGCCACGAGCTGCAGGTCGACGATGCCCCCGTAGTCCGTGCCCGAACGGCGGCGGATGAGGCTGGCCAGTTCGTCTTGCGCGTATTCCACGCGCCAGCGGTAGAAGTCTGCTGTCTCCTGGTCGTAGTTGTTCAGCACCTGGCGGAGTATCTTTGCGTCCGTGGTGTGGCAGAAGGCGTCGGGCGCGGAGCGTATCCAGCGTTCGGCTTCGGCCTCCTGCGTCAGGTCGGGCAGGGCGGCCGACGGCCAGTCGCGTTTCCGCCGCAGGTAGGGGTGGGGCGTGTCTGCCCAGCAGGTGGCGAACTCTTCGAGGGCGCCGCCGCAGCACTTCGAGAAGCGTGCGTCGCAGATGCGTCCCCCGTAGGCCAGCACCTCTCCGCGCGTGGCGGCCACGGCTTGCCGGACGGCGGGGGTCGAGGCGCGCGTAATGCCCTGGTAGCGTTGGCAATGGTCGTCGGCGCAGACATCAAAGCGGGTGTGGGCGTCGCGCTCGTACCACACCAAGGTTCCGCCTTCCGTCTCCTGCCGGGTGGGTTGGACGCCGCCGTCGTGTTGCAGGTTGGCCAGCAGCCAGCTGCGCGAAATCACGGCATGTGCCTTCAGCAGTTCGGGCGAGGCCGTGGCGCTCATTTCGCTGGAGATGACCGAAGTCAGGTATTCTTCCACGGGGACGATGTTGACGGCCGTCAGGCGTCCGTCGTCTACGAAGAGGCGGAGGACACCCCGGAAGCGTTGGTCTTCGTGCCGCTCCCAGTGGAATCCGATGCCGATGGTGACATCTTGTAGTTCGAAAGAACACGCCGCTCCGTCGGTAGGCGTGAAGAGCAATTCGTCGTAGAGGCGGCCGTCCCAGCGGACGCGCCCTTGGTCGGCGGCGGCGGTTTGCGGGCCGGTGATGTCTGCGCCGCCGGCGCGGTAAGCGCCGTGCAGGGTGAAGCCTATCTGCTGCCGGCTCAGGATGCCTACTTGTACGTGGGGTTCGTTCATCGTGTTTCTTGTTTGAGGGTTTCGGATGCGGAGGCAGCCAGCGTGGACTGTATCCGTTGTTGCAAGGTTTGGAACTCTGCTTCTGTCGGGCACACTTCGCCGAGAATCTGGCGGAGTCCGTCGGCGTCGGTCCGCTCGAAGTCCCGTTCGACGGGGAGTATGAACACGCCGCCCAGGTCTACCGATGCGGGGCTGCATAGCAGGCGTGCGTCGCCCGGCGCGTCGTAGCAGGCCGGGCGGTGTTTCCGTCGGGGGAAGAGGAAGAGCACCCAGCGACGGGCTTCGTACAGGCAGAGGAGATTCACCATCGGCTCATCGTGGCCCGGCGGGAGGGGCAGGGCGCGGCAGGCCGTCCGGAGCAGGGCGGCGGCTTCCGTCTCGCTGCCGGCGTCGATGACGAGCGTGCGGCGCGGGGCGTCGTCCAGCGCGTAGAGCGACGATTGTCCGCAGCCGCCCAGTCTCCGTCTTTGTTCCTTCCACTGCGCTTCGATGGGCAGGAAGCCCCGGCTGCCGGCCTGGAAGTGGGCGTGGTCGGGGGCGGAGGCGCCGCAGCGGGGACCGTTGTAGAAGAGGGTGTAGCCGGGCAACAGCCGCGCCAGGCGCAGCAGGTCGTCCACGCGCGGGGCGATGCGCTGCGGCTCGTGGCGGGTGGAGGCGATGGTCAGGTGGCGCGGGAAAATGGGGTAGGGATTGAGCAGGAACTCATAGCGTCCGTCCAGCACGCGGATGCCGCGCTGTTCCGGCGGGCGGTTCGCCTCGCAGAGGAAGCATGCCCGCCGGCGGATGGAGCGGTCGTCCACGCGGGCGCCGGAGGACACGATGCGGGCCGGGTTGCACTGGATGCGGTAGCCGGTGCCGTCCATGCGGAGCGTCTTCACGCGCACTCCCCTCAGGGCGGCGTAGTTCTCCCTGGCCGTGGGCCACGCGGCCAGTTGGTTTTCGATGAATGCTTCGATGTCTTCGTTCATGTGGTGATTTTTTTTACTTTCCGTTTTTCGGGCATTTGCTTCCGCCGCACTCGGCATTTGCGCCGGACGTACTCGGTGTTTCTCCCGGGTGCGGCGGAAGCAAGCACCGGGCGCACTCGGGACGCGGCTTTCGTGCATCCTGTGCAACGGCCTTGTCCTCAGTCGGTTGCAGGGTACCTATTCTTCACAATCCGCGCCTGGAGTTCCCATGTCCGGAGGCGGTCTTTGTAAAGATTGTTCTGGTTGGTGCGGGCAACGTCCAAGTTAGCGTCCGAATTGCCCTCCCAGCGACGGCAGAGGTAGACCACGTCATAGACGCGCCCGATGCGGTAGCGGCGCGACACGGCCAAGCCCACGGCATAGTCTTCGCCATAACACGTGTCGGGCAGCCGCAGTTTGCGCAGCAGGGGCGTGAAGAAGGCGCGCGGTGCGCCCAGCCCGTTGACGCGCAGGGCATTGTTGCGGCCGTTGTCCGGCGTCCATTCGCGGTGGTCGATGATGCCCGGCGGCAGGGTGTTCAGCCCGAAATCCGTCAGGCGGTATGTGCCTACGACCATGGCGCAGCGTTGCTCGCGGAAGGCGCCCACCATCTTCTCCAGCGTATGCTCGTCCGCATAGAGGTCGTCGCTGTCCAGTTGCACGCAGAAGCGGCCGCAGCGCGGATGGGCGGCCGCCAAGTTCCAGCATCCGCCGATGCCCAGGTCTTCGCGCTCGGGCACGAGGTGCAGCAGGCGCGGGTCGCCGGCAAAGCGGTCGATGGCTTCGGTGGTGCCGTCGGTCGAGTGGTTGTCTACCACGATGAGGTTGAACGGGAAGCTGGCGCGCTGTCCGAGCACCGAACGGATGGCGTCGCCGATGGTGCGGACACGGTTGCGCACGGGGATGATGACCGTCGCCTCGGTGTCGAAGTCTTCGGCGTCGAAGTCCACCTCTTCAAACTGTGGGGCCAGGTAGGCGCCCACCGCTTTCAGGTGTTCCGTGCAGGCCTGTTCCATCTCTACCTGGCGCGCCCGGTTGCGCGGGTCCACGTAGTCGAAGAGGCGTTCGCCGCTCGTGCGCGTGTCTTCTTCGGCTTCGGTGTAGAGATATTCGTTGATGTGTACCAACGGGCCGAGTTGGCTCAGTTTCAGCCGCAGGTCGTAGAAGGCGGCGTAATGGTAGCCGGGCGTCAGGCGGGCGGCGGCTTCTTTCAGCAGGCTGGTCCGTACCATCCAAAGGGGACCGAAGTCGAAGTCGTCGCGCAGCGAACCGGCCTGGTAGTCGATGACCGGCGCCGGGATGTGCCGTCCGTCCTTCATCTGGCAGCGGTCCGCATAGACCATCGCCGCGCCCGAGTCTTCGGCGACACGCACCATCCGCTCCAAGGCGAACAGTCCGAGGCTCAGGGCTGTTTCTTTCAGGTAGAACAAGGTGTAGTCGCCGTCGGCCTGCCGCGCCATTTGCCGCACGGCCTCGCTGCCGCAGAAACCGTCCGCTGTCAATGTACGGCAGCCCGGAAGCGGGGGCAGCGTCCCGCCGGAGGTGACCAACCATATTTCTCCGGCCGCGCCGGAGGCACGTAGCTCGGACACGGTCTTTTCTGCTTGTGCTTGGTTCGCGTAGAGCACAAAGCAACTGATTCGTTTCGTTGTCATATCGGTATTTCTGTTTGTTTCGGTATTTATGCGGATGTCCGGCGGACGGGCTTCTTGCGGATAAGCAGGCACAGACCGGCGGCGGTCAGGGCGGCGTTGATGAGCAGCAACTCGAAGCTGATTTGGTAACCGCCGAACCAACGCTCGCTGTTCGACTGCAAGATGTAGCAGAGCAGGGGCGACAAGATGGCCACTACGGGCACCCAACGGTCGCGCACCGGCCGCCGGCAGGCCAGTCCGAAGGCGAACATGCCCAGGATGGGACCGTAGGTGTACGACGCCAGGCTGTAAACGGCATTGATGGCACTGTCGTCGTTCAGTTCGTAAAAGACAAGGATGACGGCCGCCATCGTTAGCGACATGCCTACGTGTACCCGCTTGCGCGTCCGTGTCAGGCGGCGTTCGTCCTGCCGTCGGTCGGCGCGCAGGATATCGAGGGTGAACGACGTGGTGAGCGCCGTCAGCGCGGAGCCAGCCGCCGAGTAGGCCGCCGCAATCAGTCCGATGAGGAAGACGATGCCAATGAAAAGCGGGAACCCCTCGCTCCACGCCACCGTGCCGAACAAGGCGTCGCCCGTCGCCCGCTCTGCTTCGGGCAGTCGGGTTTCGGAGTACATGTAGAGCAGCGTTCCTAAGACTAAGAACAGCCCGATAACGAAAATCTGGATGAAGGCGCTCAGCACCATGTTCTTCTGTGAGTCGCGGAAATTCTTGCAGCTCAGTGTGCGCTGCATCAGGTCTTGGTCCAGTCCCGTGGTGGCTATCACCATGAAGACGCCCGCCGTGAATTGTTTCCAGAAGTAGTGCCCGTCCTTGGGGTCGTCGAAGAAGAAGGTGTGGCTGGTCGGATGGGCGGCGATGGCGGCGGGCAGTGTGTCCCATCCCAATCCTAAGCTGTGGGCAATGAAGCCGATGCAGCACACCACCGACGTCACCAAGCACAGCGTCTTGAGCGAGTCCGTCCAAATGAGCGACTTTACCCCGCCCTGGAACGAGTAGAGCCAAATGAGCGCGACGGTCAGCACGACATTGAGCGCAAACGGGATGCCCAGCGGGCCGAATACCAGCGTTTGCAGCACGACGCACACTACGAAGAAACGCACCGATGCCCCCAACATCTTCGACACGAAGAAGAACCACGCGCCTGTGCGGTAAGATACCAGCCCGAAGCGGTTCTCCAGATAGCCGTAGATGCTGACGAGGTTCATGCGGTAGAACAGCGGAATCAGCACCCACGCCACCAGCACTGAACCCACGAAGAAGCCTAACACCATTTGCAGGTAGCTATATCCCCCTGCCAGCACCGCGCCCGGCACAGAGATGAAAGTCACGCCCGAGATGCTGGCGCCGATCATTGCCACCGTAGCCATCCACCACGACGAGCCCCGGTTGCCATTGAAGAAACCGGCATTGTCGGCTTTCCGTCCCGTCAGCCAGGAGAGGAGGAACAGCAGGGCGAAGTAGCCCGCGATGGTGGCCAGGACAATCCATGCAGTAGTCATAATCCTTCTTTCGTTAATGTTTATTCGGTATACAGCAAATACGGCTTCCTTTGTTCCTTAAACCGGGCGACGTCGTCGGCCCACGTCGCTTCTATCTCGTCGGCGCTCTGGCCCGCTTCAATCATCTGCCGCACGTAGTCCACGCCGATGAGCTTTTCGAAGAACGGCGTGAAGAACCGGTCGCCCAAGTTCAGGTTACGGTATGCGTCGATGAGGTAGGACAGGTCGATGCCTTTGTGGCGCAGTTCGTCCTCGCTCAGTTGGCTTAGGTCTACGCCGTGGCATAGCTTGCCCTTCTGCGGGGGATTCTTGGCGCCGGGCAGGCTGCGCGGGGTGAACGAGTAGGAGTAGCCTGTCATCTCCGGATGGCCGTAGACTTGGAAGGGCAACTTCGTGCCCCTGCCCAGACTGACCGGCGTCGCTTCGAAATAACAAAGCGAAGCGTAGAGGTAGACCGCCTTCATGTTGGGCAAGTTGGGCGACGGCGGGGCGGGCAGCCGGTAGGGCGTCTGGTGCGTGTATCCTTGGCAGGGGATGACGGTGAGCTTGCACTTCCTGCCTTGCGGCAGCCAGCCTTCGCCGTTCACCATGCGGGCCAGTTCTCCCAAGGTCATGCCATGCACTACGGGCACGGGCAGCCAACCCACCGCTGACTTGTGGCGCATGTCCAGAATGGGGCCGTCGACATAATGGCCGTTCGGATTGGGGCGGTCCAGGACGAGCATCGCCTTGCCGTGTTCCGCACAGGCGTCCATCAGGCGGCACATGGAAGCGTAGTAGGTGTAGTAGCGCAGGCCCACGTCTTGTATATCCACGATGAGCACGTCGAACTTCCGCATGGAAGCCGCGCTGGGTTTCCCCAGTTTCCCGTCATAGAGCGAGAGGATGGGCACGCCCGTTTGCGGGTCGGTCGAACTGGATACGTGCTCGCCCGCGTCGGCGGTGCCCCGGAATCCGTGTTCGGGCGAAAAGATGGCCGTGACCTGGAAGCCGTTCTCTATCAGCAGGTCCAGCAGATGCTTGTCGCCCACCATGCCCGTGTGGTTGGAGAAGATGGCGATGCGTTTCCCTTCCAGCAGGGGGAAATACCTGTCCGTCTGCTCGTCGCCGGGGATGGGGTGCGGCTGGGCGGCTGCCGGGAGGAGGCAGAACAGCAGTAAGAAGATGGCAAGCAGCCATTGCCCGGTTCGTATGGTTCGGATAGCTTTCATGGCGGGGAACGTTACAGTAGTTTCAGTTCGTTGATAAAGACAAAAGCGATTCCGACAGGGGCAACGAACTTCAGCAGGAATAGAATGAGGCGGTAGGTGCGTACTTGGAGGGTGCCCCGGTTGGTGAGTTCTTCCCAAACAATCTTCTTGTCGAGAAACCAGCCCGTGAAGAGGGCGATGAAGAATCCGCCGAGGGGCAGCATCAGCTTGGCCGTTACGAAGTCGAAGAGGTCGAAGAGGGTCATGCCGAACAGGGTGTAGTCCCGTCCCAGCCCCAGCGAGAGCGAGCAGAGGGCGCCCAGGACGATGCACCCGGCGGTCACCAAGCGGGCGGCCTTGCCGCGCGAGAGGTTGAACTCTTCGTGCAGGTAGGCAGTTACCACTTCGTGGAGCGAGATGGTGGACGTCAGTGCGGCGAGGGCCAGCAGGATGTAGAACATCACGGCCAGCAGGGCGGCTATGAAAGGCACGCCGCCGAAGGCTTGCTGGAAGACGTTGGGCAGGGTGACAAACAGCAGGCCGGGGCCGGAGTCGGGCTGGATGCCCACGGCGAAGGCGGCGGGAAAGATGATGATGCCCGCCAGGATGGCCACGCAGGTGTCGATGACTGCGACGCTGACTGCTGTGCGGGGCAGGTTGGTGTCGGGTTTGAAGTAGGAGGCGTAGGTGCAGAGGCAACCCATGCCGAGGCTCAGCGAGAAGAAGGCCTGTCCCATGGCGGCCAGCAGCACGCCGCCGTCCACCTTGGAGAAGTCGGGCTTCAGCAGGAACTCCATGCCCCGTCCGGCTCCCGGCAGCAGCAGCGCGCAGACGGCCAGGATGAGCAGCAGGATGAACAGGGCGGGCATCATGACTTTGGACGAGCGTTCGATGCCTTTCTCGACGCCTCTTACTATAATAATATGTGTGATGACCAAGAACACGACGGTCCATACCACCGGCAGCCAGGGATTGCTGACAAAGCCGTTGTAGAAGGCCACGAACTCGTCCGGGCCTTTGCCGGCAAAGTGTCCCAGGCCGGCGTCGACGATGTATTCCAGCGTCCAGCCGGCGACGACGGAGTAGTAGCTCAGGATGAGGAACCCGGCCAGGACGCCCATGCGTCCCACCCAGCGCCAGGGAGTGCCGGGCGCCAGCTTCTGGTAGGCGCGGGCGGTGTTGGACTGCGAGCGGCGTCCGATGAGGAACTCGGCCATCATGATGGGTGCGCCGAACAGCAGCACGCAGCCCAGGTAGGTAAGGATGAAGGCGGCGCCGCCGTTCTCGCCCGTCATGTAGGGGAAGCGCCAGATGTTGCCCAGCCCCACAGCGGAGCCGGCCGAGGCGAGTATCACGCCCAGTTTGGTGCCGAAGTTGGCCCGGTTGTTGGTTGTCATAGTCTCGTGGTTTTCTTACAAATTGTTATTAAAGCGGATTGTTTTGTGCAAATGTAGGAAAACTTCCGTACTTTTGAGGCGCAAACCGTAAAGATTTCGAAGCTATGTTGTATTTTCTGAGGAGATACCCCATTTCCATGCTGGTCATCCTGGCTGTGATATACCTGTCTTTCTTCCGTCCGCCCAGCACGGACTTGGACAGCATCCCCCACATTGACAAGGTGGTGCACGTGTGCATGTACTTCGGTATGTCGGGGATGCTGTGGCTGGAGTTCCTGCGGGCTCACCGCCGCGACCGCGCGCCTTTGTGGCATGCGTGGGTGGGCGCCTTCCTTTGTCCGGTGTTGTTCAGCGGGGTGGTGGAGTTGCTCCAGGCTTATTGCACCACCTACCGGGGCGGCGACTGGCTGGACTTCGCGGCGAACGCGGCGGGGGCGGCGTTGGCTACGGCTGTGGCGTTGGCCGTGCGCAGAGCGCTTCGGCGACGCTCTGCAGGTGGATGCCGTTAGAGCCTTTGATGAGGATGGTCTTGCCCACGGGCGGCTGTGCTTCCCAAGCGGCAATGAGGGCCGGGGCATCGGCATAGGTGGGGCAGTGGTGGCGCGTGGCGCCGAACTGGCTGCCCACGAGGACGACGTCCGTCAGGCCGCAGGCTTCCAGGTGGTCGACGATGCGCTGGTGTTCGGCCAGGCTGTCGGCGCCCAGTTCGCGCATGTCGCCCAGGACGAACATTTTGCCCGGCGCATCCATCTTGCGGAAGTTCTCGATGGCGGCCATCATGCTGGTGGGGTTCGCATTGTAGGCGTCGACGATGAGCGTGTTCTCTGCCGTTTTCACTAACTGCGAGCGGCTGTTGCGGGGCACGTAGCCTTCCAGTGCACGGTCGATGTCCGTGGCCGCCACGCCGAAGAAGCGTCCGACGGCGGCCGCCGCCAGCGCGTTGGGCAGGTTGTATTCGCCGATGAGGCGCGTCTGCACCGTGTGCGGGGCGCTGTCTCCTTCTCCTTTCCATTCAAAACCCAGGTAGGGCGAGTTCTGCGTCATGCGCCCGCTGACGAACAGTCCCTCGCGCGAGCCGTAACGCACCTGCTCCAGGCCGTGCGCCATGTCCTTCAGCCATTCGTTGTCGTCGTGCACGAACACCGTGGCCCCGCCCCGGGCGCGCAGGTAGTCGAACAATTCCCCCTTGGTGCGCCTGACTCCTTCGAACGAACCAAAACCTTCCAGATGGGCCTTTCCCACGTTGGTGATGAGCCCGAAGTCAGGTTCGGCGATACCGACCAGTTCGCGGATGTCGCCCGGATGGCTGGCGCCCATCTCGACCACGGCCAACTGGTGCTCCGGACGCAGGCCCAGCAGCGTCAGGGGTACGCCGATGTGGTTGTTCAGGTTGCCTTGCGTGTAGTGCAGGCAGAAGGTGGTCGACAGCACGGCGGCCATCAGTTCCTTGGTCGTCGTCTTGCCGTTGGTGCCGGTGATGCCGATGATGCGCGTGCCCAGCGCGCGGCGGTGGTGGCGCGCCAAGGCTTGCAACGCCCCGAGGCAGTCGTCCACCAAGATATAACGCCCGTCGTTCCCCGGCAGGCAGGCGGGATTGTCGACGACGGCGTGCGTACAGCCCGCTTCCAAGGCTTTGGCGGCGAAGGCGTTGCCGTCGAACGTGTCGCCCCTGAGGGCGAAGAACAGTGACCCTGCGGGGCAGCGGCGGCTGTCGGTCGTCACGCCCGTGCTTTGTAGGAATATCCGGTAGAGTGAATCTATGTCCATACTTTCTGTCAGTAGTTGAAAAAACGCTACAAAGGTAGATTTTTTTGCTGAGAAAACGGCGGTCGGAGGGCTTCTTTTCACGATTTTCTATGTGGCTCAGAATGACGGGGTTACTTCCCCTGCGGGGAACGTTTGCAGAGAGTGCGCCCGGTGCGACCGCCGAGTGCGTTCGGGAGATGCGCCGTCCGCACTCGGAACAAACGCCGGGTGCACTCTCTGCAAACGCCGTCCGCACGCGGCGATTTTTTTTCTTCCGCACCCCTATGAAGGGTAAGCAGATTTCCTTACCTTTGCAAGGAAAATCGGGCGAGCCGGCGCGAAGCGTTTCCCCGCCGGTTGTACCCTAAACTAACGCTGTTTGCTAACTGATATGGCAGATTCACTTTACATAAACGTCCGTGGCCGCCTGATGGGCTTGTCCGTCCCCCGCGTGATGGGCATCCTCAACGTGACGCCCGACTCTTTCTTCGCCGGCAGCCGCACGCAGGCCGAGGCCGACGTGGCCCGCCGCGCCGAACGCTTGCTGGCCGAAGGCGCCGACATCCTCGACATCGGCGGATACTCCACCCGCCCCGGCGCCGACGAAGTGCCGCCCGCCGAAGAGTGGGCGCGCCTGAGCCTGGGGTTGAAGGCCGTGCGCAGCGTCAGTGCGGAGGCCGTCGTGTCCGTCGACACGTTCCGGGCCGACATCGCGCGGCGTTGCGTCGAAGAATACGGCGTGGCCATCGTCAACGACATCTCCGGGGGCGAACTGGACGCGCAGATGTTCCCCACCGTCGCCGCCCTGGGCGTGCCCTACGTCCTCATGCACATGAAGGGCGTGCCGCAGACCATGCAGCAGGCGCCCCGTTACGACGATGTCTTGCGAGATGTCACCCTCTACTTCGCCCGCAAGGTGCAGCAACTCCGCGACCTGGGGGCGAAGGACATCATCCTGGACCCCGGCTTCGGCTTCGGCAAGACGCTGGACGACAACTACCGCCTCCTGGCCTGCCTGGACGAGTTCGCCCTGTTCGGCCTGCCCATCCTGGCGGGCGTCTCGCGCAAGTCCATGATTGGCTGCGTGCTGGACCTGCCGCCCGAACAACGCCTGAACGGCACCACCGTGCTGAACACCCTCTGCCTGGCCAAAGGGGCGCACATCCTGCGCGTGCATGATGTCCGTCCCGCCGTCGAGGCCGTCCGCCTGGTGCAAGCCATGCGGGCGCAGTCTTCTTTTAGTAGTAACCCTTAATCCTTACCGCTGTGTTCTTCGCATTTGGCATCAAAGATCTCATAGACATCCTGCTGGTTGCCCTGCTCTTGTATTACACCTACAAGCTGATGAAGGCTTCCGGCTCGCTCAATGTCTTTATTGGCATCCTGGTCTTCATCCTCATCTGGTTGGTCGTGTCGCAGGTATTGGAGATGAAGCTCCTGGGCTCCATCTTCGACAAGCTGGTCAGCGTCGGCGTGCTGGCGCTCATCATCCTCTTCCAGGAAGAGATACGCCGCTTCCTGCTCACCCTGGGCTCGCACCAGCACATCAAACGTTTCGTCAATTTCTTTACGGGAAACAAGCAGGCCGACGTGACGCACGAAGACATCATGCCCATCGTCATGGCCTGCATCAGCATGGGCAAACAGAAGGTCGGCGCGCTCATCGTCATCGAGCACGACATGCCGCTGGACGACGTGGTGCGCACGGGCGAAGTCATCGACGCCAGCATCAACCAGCGGCTCATCGAGAACATCTTCTTCAAGAACAGCCCGCTGCACGACGGCGCGATGGTCATCAGCAAGAAGCGCATCAAGGCGGCCGGCTGCATCCTGCCCGTGTCGCACAACCTCGACATCCCCAAGGAACTGGGGCTTCGCCACCGTGCCGCGCTGGGCATCTCCCAGGTGTCGGACGCCCACGCCATCATTGTCTCCGAAGAGACCGGGGCAATCTCCGTGGCCTACAAAGGGCAGTTCCACTTGCGGCTCAATGCCGAAGCGCTGGAAAGTATGTTGACAATGGGATAAGGAAGGCGGTCAGTACCGCCGGGATACGATTTTTATCCCCACATCGCTCACGCCGGGCAGGAGACTGTCGGGCAGGAGGCTGTTCAGGGTGATGCTGCAAGAGTCTTTCATGCCTGCTGGAAGGGGGATGAAGGAAGAGGAAACAGTACGCAAGTCGCCCCAGCCCGTGCCCAGCCAACGGCCTTGGCCGTCGGCCACCGCCATTCGCACTGTGTCTGTCAAGCGGGGCGGCAGGCTGTCGTCCGTCAGAACCAACAGCAAGGGCAACTCGCAATAAGGATAGGAAACGCGGTGGCGCAACTCGACGCAAAGGGAGTAAACGGCGGCACTGTCTGGCAAGGGAATGTCGAAACGCAAGGTGTCGTCCCTTTCCATCCCCGCCGGGGAGACGGGGAGGAAAGAGTGGAAAGCTACGCTGGGGCGGCAAGCCGCCAGCAGGCTCGTGACGAGCGCAGCCGCGCATAAGGTGCGGAAGCCCGGGTTACGCCTTTTCCGGTGCTTCATGGTTGGGGCGCTTTTCGTTGGCCGGCTTCTCTGCCGGTGCTTTCTGTGCTTTGCGGGCTGAGGGTTGCGGCTGTTGGGGCTTGTTGGGTTTTGCCTTGGCCTGCGGCGGCTGGTTGGAAGAAGGTTGTTGCGGCCTGGACTGCTGGGATCTGGGCTGGCCGGACTGCTTGGCGGCTGCCTGCGGCTGTTGCGGTTTCTTCTTTTTCTTGTTTTTCGATTTCTTGGCGCGGTCGAAGCGGGTCAGTTCGTCTTGTTCCACCAAGTCCACGCTTCTCTTTTCCATCCCTTGGGGCTGGCCTTCCAGCAGGCTGTCGGGCTTCTCGCCCCGCTTGTTCATGTTGATGACTTGGAAAGCGCGTCGCCCGTCGATGGTCACTGCATTGGCCAGTACATCCTTTGCCGTCGAGTACGTCAGTTGGTTGCTTAGGATGTCTGTCTTGAAGCAATAGTAAGTAGCGTCCTTGGTCTCCAGCGTAATTTCTTTCGACGGCAGGCGTTTCTGAGCCTCCACGTAAGTGTCTACTTCATAGTTCAGGCAACATTTCAGCTTGGCGCACTGCCCGGCCAGTTTCTGCGGGTTGAGGGCGATGTCCTGGTAACGCGCGGCGGAGGTGGCCACCGACACGAAGGACGTCATCCAGGTGGCGCAGCATAGTTCGCGCCCGCACGGCCCGATGCCGCCGATGCGCCCGGCCTCCTGGCGTGCTCCTATTTGCTTCATCTCGATGCGCACGTGGAAGGCATCGGCCAATACTTTGATGAGTTGGCGGAAGTCCACGCGTTCGTCGGCAATGTAGTAGAAGATGGCTTTGTTCCCGTCCCCTTGGTATTCCACGTCTCCTATTTTCATGTCCAGTTTCAAGTCTTTGGCGATTTGCCTGGAACGTATCATGGTGCTGTGCTCCCTGGCTTTCGCTTCGTGGTATTTCTCCATGTCCACGGGCTTTGCCTTCCGGTAGATGCGTTTGATGTCGGCTTCCGATTTCAGGTTGGCCTTCTTCAGTTGCAGCCGCACGAGGCGTCCCGTCAGGGTTACGGTGCCGATGTCGTGTCCCGGGTTTGCTTCCACGGCCACGATGTCCCCTTTCTCCAGGGCAATCTTGTTGCTGTTGCGGTAATATCCCTTGCGGGTGTTCTTGAACTGCACTTCTACCAAGTCGCACTCGTCCGTATTGCCCGGGATGTCTGCCAGCCAGTCATACGTGTTCAGTTGCTTGTCTTGCCGCCCGCAACTCTTGCAACAGAGGTTGCCGCTGCCATTATGCAGGACGAAAGGCTTGGCAGGAGCCGCATGGCGTGGTTCGGTGGTATGCTTGTCGTTATTCTTTTTCATATCTTTAGGAGTTGATGGTATAAGAAATCATTTCATTCATTGTTTCAAGAGCATGATCATCTTCAAGGCAAAGTCGAAGAATACCATGCGGGGGTTGACATTCTGCCCGATGTGCAGTTGGGCTTCGCTCAGTTCTTGCATGATGCCTGTCACGTTTCGCTCATTGACGAACGGCGAGAAACGTGTGGCGAAATTCTCTTCCTGGCGCGTCAGGTAGTTCATTTCCGGCCGGTGGAGGTTGAAGATGAAGTTTTCCCGTATCATCCGTTGGCAATAGTCCAGGAAGTTTTTCTGTCGTTCTCTTCCTAAGCCGGCCACCTGTTCGCTCCATTGTTTCATCTCGCGCACTTTGCGTTGCCAGGCCAGCCGCATCAGGTTGACAAACAAGTCGAAATACAGTTGGTTCTCTTCGTTCAGGCTGATGGTTTCCAAGGCTTTGATGAAGTTACCATTGGCAATGTGGGCAATGGCCTTGCTGTCTTCCGGTTGCACGCCGTAGCGTTCGCGCAAGGCATTTTCCACATATTCTTCGGCGATGCGGGGAATGTAGAAACGTTGCGTGCGGCTCAGGATGGTGGGCAGAATCATCTCGGGCGTTTCCGTCACCAGCAGGAACACGGTCTGTGCGGGAGGCTCCTCCAGCAGTTTGAGCAGTTTGTTGGCGCAGACCTCATGCAACTTCTCGGGCAGCCAGACAATGGTAATCTTATAACCTCCTTCTACCGATTTCAGGCTGAGTTTCCGGGTAATCTCGTCGCTTTCCTTGGCATAGATGATGGCTTGCCCGTTCTCTGCCCCCATCTCGTCCAGCCAATGGTTGAGGTTGAAGTAGGGGGTTGTTGTCAGCAAGTGGCGCCAGTTGGCTATGTAGTCGTCACAGACTTCCTTCTTCCCCTTGGCGCTTTTGACGATGGGAAACATGAAATGTACGTCGGGATGCACCAGCTTGTTCCATTTCACGCACGAGGGACAAACACCGCATGCGTCCTCGCCGTTGCGGTTCGTGCAGCAAAGGTAGCGCGCGTAGGCCAACGCCAATGGCAGTTTCCCGCTGCCCTGAGGTCCGCAAAACAGTTGTGCATGGGGCACACGCCCTTCCCGCACTTCTTGCAGTAGCCTATCCTTGGCAGCCTGTTGGCCTATGACGTCTTTGAAGTAGAACACCGGGTTTATGGATTGTCGGGTTAATAGATTTGTTTAGCTATTTCGTAGATGCTGTCTACGGCTCCAATGGTGTAGAAGTGGATACTTGGCACGCCGTGAGCCATCAGTTCGCGGCATTGCTGCACACACCATTCGATGCCCAGTTGCTGCACCTCGGCATCCGTGGTGCACTTGGCCACTTCGTTTGCCAGTTCTTCGGGGATGTCTACCTTGAAAGTCTTGGGGATGACGCTAAGTTGCGACAACTTTTTCAGGGGCTTGATGCCGGGAATGATGGGTACGGTGATGCCTGCCGCCCGAGCCCGTTCCACAAAACTGAAGAACTTGCGGTTGTCATAAAACAGTTGGGTGACTGCATATTCGGCTCCCGCCTCTACCTTTTTCTTCAACCAGTAGAGGTCGGAGTCCAAATTGGGGGCTTCTTCGTGCTTCTCCGGATAGCAGGCCACCCCGTAGGAGAACGGAGTCTTGGTGACGGTCATTTCCGAACCGTCCACAAAGATGCCTTTGTTGAAGTTGTTGATTTGCTCTTCCAGTTCGATGGCGTGGGCATGTCCTCCTGCCTCGGGGGTGAAGATGGATTCGTGCTTGGCTTTGTCGCCCCGCAGCACCAATAAGTCGGTGATGCCTAAGAATTGTAGGTCCAGCAGCATGTATTCGATGTCTTCGCGCGTAAAACCGCTGCAAAGCACGTGGGGCACTACGGTGATGTTGTACTTGTTTTGTATGGCGGCGGCCACGGCTACCGTTCCCGGGCGGCGGCGCAGCCTGTTGCGCTGGAACAAGCCGTTGCCCAGTTCTTTGTAGACATATTCGCTGCGGTGGGTCGTGAAGTTGATGTATTGGGGATTGAACTCCAGCAAGCGGTCAATGGCCTGGTAGATTTTTTCTATCCCCGTCCCCTTCAGTGGCGGAAGTATTTCGATGGAGAATGCCGTTTTCTCCTGGCTTTTTATCAAATCGATGACTTTCATTGTCCTATCTCTGTTGAGTATCTTTGCAAAGATAAGACAAAAAACTGAGAAACACACTCAACTGGCGGAAGAATGTTCCGGTGCTTCTCCAGGCGGACAGGGTTTGTGTGTACGGTTTCCGTGGAATTTGGCGGAGAAGCACCGGAACTATTGAGATGAGTAAGTGTGCTGGCGGCCCCTTAGTCGGCAATCATGATGACCACCCGGTTCCAGTCATTTTCGGCAAAAGGCTGTTCATCGCCTTCCATGCTGAGGACAGCCAGGCGCTTGGCGTCGATTTGGTATTTTTGCACCAGACAGTCGCGCACGGCTTCTGCGCGCTGGCGTGCCAGGCGGAGATTGATTTCGGGCGTGCCCGTTCCCTTGTCTGCATAACCGGCAATGGTGGCATTGGCTTCGGGATACATCTTCAGGTAGTCTGCAATGGCCAGGATGTTCATCTCCTGGCTTTCGGTAATCGTCGTTTTCCCTAAGCCAAAGGTGACGTGGCTGCGGATGCCCTTCACTACCTTGGTGGCAGGCGGGCAATCCGGCTCGACAAGCACGGTGTCAACGCGCACCTCGGTTTCCCGGATGACTTCTGCGCGCTGTTCGTTGATCAGTTCGTTCATTTCTTCTTCGGTATAGACTACCTCCGGATATTCCACGCTGATGCAAGAGATGCACTTGAAGCCTGTCCGGAACTTATAAGTCAGTCCCACGCCCAAGTCAAAATAAGTGTCTATCCCGTGGTCGTCGCGCCCGTTCCAACGGTCGGATACGCCGTTGGCCATCAGTTCCACGTTGAAGTCCAGCGCGTCGTTCAGGCGGAGGCTGCCTTGCAGTCCCAGCCTGCCCATGAAGCTGCTGGCGTGGTTGAAAGAACGGTTGAAGCCGATACCGGCCAGAATGCTGACGTCGAATGGCCGTTCCGGGTATTTTTGTATAAGCTGACTTAGGTTCATCATCCCGTCTACGGTGGCAGCCCCGTAGTAGAAGCTACTGGCCAGGTCGCTGTATTCCGAGCCGACGCGTCCCTGCCATCCGCTGAAGCCGAGGCGGGCTCCCCAGACCGGCGTGAAATACTTACCTACGGCAATGCTGCCCGACGGTCTCAGCAATTTGCCGAAGGCGGCATCGCCACTGCTGTATGACAGCCCCAACTGTCCCTGTATGAACCAGGGGTTCGGGTTGGGCTTTTTTTCTTGTGCGCCTGCTGCCAGGCCTGTGGCCAGAAGGGCGGTGCAGGCAATGAATGTCTTAAAGTTCATGGCATACTAAGTTATGGAACGTTGGTCAATTGTGTTTCGACTTCTGTGCGGTCGGCAGCAGTCAGGTGGATGCCGTAGTCGTGGAGGATGTAGTGCCCCAGCGCGTTGCCTTTGTTGAGCAGGATTTGCTGTTTGTAGAACTCGGACAACGAGGCGGCAATCTCTTCCGGCGTGATACCTGCGCGTTCCGACAACCCGTCTTTGCAGGCTTGCAGGGCATTCAGGAATTGCTGGATGCCTTCGTTCAAAGGCGTTCCGGAAGTATGCACGTATTCGCCAATCTCCATGTTTATGTGGCCGTTTTCTACCATCAGCGGCATCTCCAGCAGGGCGTCCTCATGCCCGGTGTCTACCAGTTGCACCACCAGGGCGTATGGCCGGGTGATGCTGTCTGTGACCTCGAAGGTGAAGCGCCCGCCGGCCAGCGCCGTGCTGTCTATGTGCTGACGCTCCAAGTCTGCCAGGTAAGCCTTGTCGTAACCCTCCAACGAGATATGCCCGTCCAAGGTACACCCTTTTGTTGTGACTTGTGTGCCGCAGGCGGCCAACCCCAGTCCTATGGCCGCGACAGGCAAAAGCCAAAAATGTTTTCCCATCGTATGTTGAAAAGTGATGTTAATATATAAAGGCGATCCGGCTAATCGTGTTAGCAGAATCGCCTTTCCTGCATTCTCCTATACGTCTTGCGGATAGGTCTATTTTAGAAAACTCGGTTGGTTCTCTTGCCTCAGAACCGGAATCCCAGTTTCAGCACCGGCATTTCAAAGAGTTTGAAATTGTGGTGTCCTACGCTGTATTTGCTGAATCCCTGCGGGCAGAGTTGGATGATGTCGTAGCGGTAGGCCAGCGGTTGCATTTCCAGTCCTAAGACCAGTCCTTTGGCCAAACTGTATTCCACACCAGCCACGGCGGCGACTTTCATGCCGAACATTTGCCCGGCTTTCCCACCGGCCAAGTAGACCTGTTGGTCTATCTCTTCGTCCAGCTCTTCGTCGTACACCATTTTGCCTGTGTACGGTTCAGTGGTTTCGATTCTTGCCATCTGGAAGCCCAAAGCGGCTCCCACGTAAGGGTGTATGCGCGGATTGCTCGTCTTGAAATAACGGTCTGTGCCGACGCTGACATACCAGTTGTTGGTCATCTGTGCGTTGATGTACTTCTGGTCGGGGATGACCATGTCGGGCACCTCATCGTCCCCTTCGATATAGTCTTTCTTGGGGGTGACGCTGATGTTCATGCCAAACGACAGGTTGACATCCCAACAGTCCGTGATGAAGTACTTCGCTTGTATGCCGACAATGTTCATCAGGCTATTGTTGTTCAGTCCGTTGATGTTCAAGTATTCATTCAAGTCGCCCGATGTGTCCATCCCCCCGTTGGGGAGTCCTATCGAGCCGCCGGTGTTGGTGTATTGGGGGAGCAAGTAGCTGGTGTTCTCATTATAGAACTGCCCGCTGTTGCCCAACACCAACGACACCTGCCACTGGCCTTTCTGTGGAGCAAACACTACACCTTCTTTTTTGCCCTTTGATGGCTGCGCCCAAAGGGGCGCAGCTACCAAAGCAGCCAATAAGATAGTGCAAAGTTTCTTGATCATTTTACTCTATTTAAAGCTGTTTCAATTCTGAGTCGCTTATTCAGCTACTTCCTCGTTTGTCTCAGAGATGCGGTCGATTTCAGCCAAGAGGGCTTCGTTGGCGGCCTGCAGTTCGTCCTGGGCTTCCTGCAGTTCATTCTCTGCTTCTTGCAGGTCTTCCTGGGCGATGGTCACAGCGTTAGCCTCTTCGTTGGCATACTTCTTCTCGCGGTCTTGCGCCTTGAGCAGCTTGGTTTCTTTCTCATACATCTCTCCTTCGGCTTTTTCCATCTCTTCGTTGAGCTTCTTCTTCAGATCCTCCAGCGAGGTAACCTCCTTGTCTTCGTAGCTCAGGTACGTTTCGATGGCGGCAGTCACCTTGTCGATAACCGGCTTGACGGCGTACTTCATAGCCTCGGTGTCTTCCATCTTCTTGTTTACGTCGGCAAACTTGGCATCCAATGCTTCTTCTGCCTGGGTGTATGCCCATTCTGCGGAAGCGGCATCTTCGCCGGCCTTGGCAATGATGGTGTTGACGTCAGCCAGGTGTTCGTTCAGTTCTGCCTTCAAAGCTGCAATGGCTTCTTCGTTCTCCAACGTTGCCTTGGCGATGTCGATTTGAGCCTGATAGTAAGCAGCCTTGCCAACCGATCCATAAGCATTCCACAACATGCAGTTAACATGTTTGAACGGAACGAAATCAGCGTCAGGCTTTATGTTTGTCATATAATATTCTTCGATTTCTGCTTTCATTTCATCGACAGTAAGCTCTATCAGTCTGTTTCCTATGCCAAACAATTGGCGTGACATATGTTCAATGTAACTTTGCAATTCTTCGCGATATACTTCTGCCAGTTTTACAGCATCCACTTGCTGTGGAGTCCATGTCCAATTTTCATCGGTAAAACTATATGCATTTTGTAACAGATATCTGTTATCATGCTGAAGATCCATCTCTTTGTAGTAGCTGTAATAAGTATCCAGTGCTTCATTATATGCTTCTTCTAATTTTGTTTCAGCACCTTCTTCTCCATATACAGCATCCCACAATTCATCGGCTTTCTCCGTTATAGCAGCATCTCCTGCCTGGTTCTTTATAAAGTCTTCGTTGGCAGCAGCATAGGCGACCTCACGGTTCGCGTCTGCAAGCTTATCTTTATTCTGTCTTAATTGATCGGCTTTAATCCAAACATTGTTGTATTCTGTATAAGCTTTGTTGACATTTTCATTAGCTGTTGTTACAGCTGCTTGTGCATCTGCTAATGCCTTTTCTTGCTCTGCCGTGGGAGTACCTTCTATTAATTCATATTCGGCCAATGCTTTTTTGTAAGCAGCGTTTGCATTATTCAAATTAACCTCTGCCTGTTGGACTTTCTCCCATGCGCTGTTGACACTTGCTTCGAACTCTTCCTGGTTGGCATGTATTGCTTCGCTGTGTACTTTGTCAGCTTCTGCCGTGGCATTATTAAAAATATTCCATGAGTAAAGATTCTCTTCCCCATAGGTTTCGAATGCTTCTCTTGCTTCAATAAAGGCTGTTACGGCAGCATTGTATTTGTCAATAGCTTCCTTTACATTTTCGTAACCAGGCATCTGCGTAGCGTCTATTTCCACCTTGCCCTGGAATGCGTTTACTGCTTTTTGCCATTTGGCTTTGTCTTCTTCAATGGTGGCATTGATCTCTGCTAAATCCTCTTGGTTCTCCAGAATGTCGTTGTTCGTCCAAGCATCATCATTAGCTGTGCGCGTCCAGCTATTGACATCCTTGATATAATTGTTCAACGTCTTTTTCTGCTTGAAGTTGTCGGCTTTCTCTTCGTCTAATGCCAGGAGATAGTCTGAGTACGTAAACTTATCTTCCGCGATGCCCCAGTCGTTGATGTAATCTGGCAATCCCATGATGTTGCGGTTCTGGATCTTGATTTCCGGCAGGGTGTATTCCTTGGTGGCCGGAGTAGCCAGCGTTCCGTCTTCGTTCCATACACCTACGATGGCCTCGTAAGCCTCTTTCAGTTCTTCCACTTTCTGGGCCTCGGCTACGGTGCTGGTCTGCAACTTCGTCTTTTCCGTTTCGAGGTCAGCCAGTTGCTTTTCGATTTCTTCCAACTGTGCGTCCAAGTCAGCCTTTTCCTTTTCCAAGGCCTCGATGCTGCTGAAGTCGGCCTCGGCAGCTTCCTTGGCTACGTTGTAAGCCTTTTCGGCAGCGTCGTATTCACGCTGTGCCAGTTCCACGTTGCGGGCCAGTTGGCGTTTGGCCAGTTCGTTCGACTGTGCGGCATCCAGTTCCTTGATGGCAATTGTCAGCGCCTCGGCTTTTTCTTCGTAGGTCGCGGTAGCTTGGTCTACAGCCTCCTTGGCATTGTCCACCTCAGTAATCCATTCTTCCAGATGGGTCTTCTGTGCCTCTGTCAGCGTGTTCTTTGCCAAAGCCAGGTCTTTCAGTGCCTGTTCATACAAGGCTTGCTGCTTGGCCAGTTCCGTCTTCACTTCCATCAAGTCCAGTTCCAGTTGCGCGGCGGCCAGTTCTGCCTGGCGTTTGCGTTCTTCTTGTTGGGCATTCAGTTGGTCAATCAATGCTTGCAAGCGTGCCCTTTCTTCTTCGTTCTGGATGTTGCTCAGTTCGGCTTCATACTCCGCCTTCTTGGCTTTGGCTTCCTGCTCGGCGGCCAGTGCCTCGTAGTAACGTGCCTGTGCGGCCACCACAGCTTTCTGTGCTTCCTTCAGGGCGGCGTCGGCCAAGATGGAAGCCGCATTGGCCTCTTCCACGCTGGCTCTTGCCCGCAACAATTCCGATTTGGCTTGACGCAGGATGGTGATGCCCTCCGGTTCGTCGTTGTCGATACATCCGGTGAATACCGGCGCCGTGCCGAGTAACATGCCGGCCACGGCTACATAAGTCCACTTTTTCATAATAACAATGATGTTGGTAAAACTGTTAATTAATAAATGATTATATGGTCTGTCATTCTTCGTCCGTATGTGCCCGCAACACCTCTGTCCGTGCCGTCATGCGGTAGTCGGTGGGTGTCATGTGCTCGAATTTCATGAACGTGGCGTAGAACGTGCTACGCGACAGGAATCCGCATCGGGTGGCCAGTTCGCTCATGCTGCAAGTCTCGCTTTTGAGCAGTTGCTTGGCATGCTCCACGCGGTAGCCGTTCAGCAGCGTCTTCAGGTTGCACCCGAAGAACTTGTTTACCACTTTCGATAAGTAAGTCGTATTGGTGAAAAGCATTTGGCTGAGTTTGGTTAGGTTGATGTTTCTGTCCAGGTACACATGCTTGCTTTCCATTACGAAGAGGATGTTTTCGTATAGTATTTTCATTTTGGGAGTTGCCGGCAAGGCGGATGCCTCCTTCGGCAGAGGCTCCTCCTTGTCATAGGCAATCTTTGAGAATCCCAAGTTCTCGACAGCGTTGTTATTTGTCATGTCTAATGGCGTTATCATGGTTGTTCATTTTTTATCAAATGCAGTGTCTTTACTTGCACCTTGTCTAAGTATGATAGTTTTTCCCTAACATCTTCTGTGCATAGGCGAAGGTAAGCATTCATTTTATTTAAATTACAACTTTTGGTGGAAAAATTTTAATAAGGGCTATATTTTTTTAAAGAATCGGACAATTTTTCTTTTTTGCGTCAATCTGTGTGAGGAATTTGCGGAATTATTGACGCCTTGGGAATTGTTGAGGGGGAATATCGGCCTGGAGCGTCCGGGAGGCGCGAAGTGTCATCTTTTATGAAAGGCGGCAAAGGGATACGGGGATGGTAAGTGTAAAAACAAAAATCGCTAACTATCTAAGATGTAGATAATTAGCGATTTATTACGTACCCGGAGCGGATAAAGTACCCAGCAAATAAAGTGTACCCAGATGAAACTAAGTGAAAGATTATCAGAGGTAGCCAAAGAGGTATATTAACCCTTTGTTTCATAAAAAAGACTATGTTTTGCCGTTTTTGGCTACCCTTTGGCTACCCAGATTAAAAGAAATGCCTACCTTTGCAAACAAAGGAAATAAAGAGCAAAAGAGTATGGCACAGAAAAAGGACATAAGGAGCGATAACACCTACCTAATAAGCCAAGACACCACCGACAACCCAAAGCTGGGGGCAAAGATACTTTCAGATGGCAGGGAAAGTTTGTTTTTGGATTACTACTTTGGCTATCAGATGGTATATAGTGAAAAGCTGGATAAGCAGGTAGCCAAGAAAGACAGAAAGCGGGAGTTTTTGAAACTCTACCTTTGGCAAGCACCCAGAACACCGCTTGAACGCCAGCAGAACAAAGAAACGCTGGAGCTTGCAAAGAAGATTAGGTTTGAGCGTGGACAGGAACTGTTAGAAAACGTTGAGGGTTACAGGCTAAAAAAGGAGCGTGATATAAACTTCTTGGATTACTTTCAATCCTATATTGACAGGTACACAAAGAAAGATATTAGGATGCTTAAAATAGCATTTCAACGATTTATTGACTTTCTGAACGACACCCCAGAATATAATAAATATGCTAAGAAGATAAAGCCTGTAGAGATAACAAAAGATATGGTTGAGGCTTTCACCGAGTATTTGCAAAGTAGAAGTAAAGGAGAGGGGGCACGGAGTTTGTATGCCAGATTTAAGAAAGTGATAAAGTATGCCATAGAACACGATGCCATGTTGAAAAACCCTTGCACGGGCATAACTATAAAGGTGGATGACCAGCAACTAAGAAAAGAGGTGCTTTCACCAGAGGAAATACAGCAACTGATAGCAACCCACTATGAACACGAGAACCCCAATATAAGGCGGGCTTTTATCTTTTGCCTCTATTGTGGGCTAAGATATTGTGATGTGAAAGACCTTACATTTGCCAACGTAGACTATTCCAACAAGCTATTAAAGTTTGAGCAGAACAAGACAAAGGGGCATAGTGCCAGCAGCGGTGTTGTTATACCGCTGAATGATGGTATATTGAAGCTGATAGGAGAGCCAAGCAGCCCAGATAAGCGGGATGAGGTTATATTTCCCTTACCCAGCTATGAAATGTGTCTGAAAGCCCTTAGAAGATGGGTGAAACGGGCAGGAATAAACAAGCATATCAGTTGGCATTGTGCCCGGCATTCATTTGCCGTGAATATCCTTAACAATGGTGCCAATATAAAGACCGTGGCAAGCCTGTTAGGACATAGCGGGCTGAAACATACAGAGAAATACACACGGGCAATAGATAGTTTGAAGCAGGAGGCGATAAACAGTTTACCAGAACTTAAATTGTAAATGCTATATGGACAACAAAATATATAATTTGTTACAGCACTATAACGGGTTGGGAGTAAAGAAATATTCTCAATTGTGGGAGTATGCAAGGGCACTTGACTATGGAACGGATGTTTATATGGGAGGTGGTGAATATTGCCAGACGCAAGACATTAATAATAAGCAAAAGTATTATGAATTGATATTTAATGCTTATAATGAGTTGAAAGACTATGAACAAGTTATAAAGGAAGATTACTACTGGTGCAATAAAATCGCACAGGTTTAAATGTCATCAAATAAAGTGCGTTCTTTGACATTTTGGTTTGAAATGATTGAATCGTCCTGTTTGG
>CASEKR010000020.1 GCA_949288585.1 uncultured Bacteroides sp.
CCATCGCTTCTTCTTCTTTCGCAGTCAGTCTTTTCATCGTTTCTTGGTTTTGATTGCAAAGAACTAAAATATTTAGTTCATTACCTAATTCTTTTAGTTAAACAAAACTAAAGGCTTTAGTTTACCACGGCGGACGGGCGGCAGCAGAGGGTCGGCGGCCCGTGTGCGGAAGAGGCAGGGCTCGCTCCCGGAAGAAGCGCGGCCCGTGTCCGAAGGAAATCTCCAAGCATCTCGGAAAGGCTATCCAAGCATCTTGGAAAGGGCGTCCAAACATCTTGGACAGGGTGTCCAGGCATCTTGGACGCCGGAGAGAGGCATCAGCACAAATAGGTAGGCCGCGTGCGGAAAATACCTACAAATGGCGATTGCAGATGTCGGCGGAAATGCCTTACTTTGCGGGTTGAAACGAAACCAAGTAACCAGTAAACCGCAATGAATGAACCGCATAAATACCGCGCGACGGACAAGATGAGCGACCTCATCTGCGACAACTACTCGCTGCTGATGGTGATGAGCCGCTTCGGCCTGTCGCTGGGCTTCGGCGACAAGATGGGCTTCGGCGACAAGAGCGTGCGCGACGTGTGCGAGTCGCAAGGCGTGGACTACCGCACCTTCCTGGCCGTGGCCAACTTCATCAGCGAAGGCCAATGCACCTACGACGAAGGCAGCACCGACTTCTCGCTCGCCGCCCTGATGGACTACCTGAAGCGCGCGCACGCCTATTTCCTCGACTTCAACCTGCCGGCCATCCGGCGCAAGCTCATCGAGGCCATCGACTGCTCGGAAGAGAACGGCGTGGCGCTGCTCATCGTGCGCTACTTCGACGAATACGCGAAGGAGGTGCGCCGCCACATGGAATACGAGAACGAAGCCGTCTTCACCTACGTCGACGGGCTGCTGGCCGGACGCCTGAGCGACCGCTTCAACATCGCGACCTTCGCCAGCAAACACAACAGCATCGACACGAAGCTGAAGGAGCTGAAAAACATCCTCATCAAGTACTACCCGGAAAAGGGCAACAACAACCTGCTGAACGCCGTGCTGTTCGACATCTTCAACTGCGAGCAAGACCTTGCCTCGCACTGCCAGGTGGAGGACTTCCTCTTTGTCCCCGCCGTGACGCAAATGGAAAGGAAACTGAAAGATGAACACTAACACACCGCTGAAAATAGTCGTGGCGGAAACCTCGGTCATCCTGCGCAGCGGACTGGCCACCGTACTGAAACGAATCCCCAACCTGAACGTGCAACCGGTGGAAGTCGCGTCGCCCGAGTCGCTGGCACACTACATGCAGATGCACGTGCCGGACATCGTCATCGCCAACCCCGCCTTCGGCGGATGGTTCGACCTGCCGGCCTTCAAAGCCGCCCACGAACGGGCCGCCGCCACCAAATACATCGCCCTGGTCAGTTCCGTCATCGACCCCAACGTGCTCAAGGCCTACGACGCCCATTTCTCCATCTGCGACGACTCGGACACCATCGCCGGACACATCAACCGCCTGCTCCACACCGGGGAAGAGGAAGAAGAAGCCAACGGGCAGGACGTGCTGAGCCAACGCGAGAAGGAAATCGTCACCTGCGTGGTGAAGGGCATGACCAACAAGGCCATTGCAGACCTGTTGTACCTCTCCGTACACACCGTCATCACCCACCGCAGGAACATCGCCCGGAAACTGCAAATACACTCGCCCGCCGGACTCACCATCTACGCCATCGTCAACAAGCTGGTGGCGCTGGAGGACATCAAAGAGCAACTGTAAAAAAAACATCCCCGCCTCGCGATATCACATCGGGAAGCGGGGATTCCTTTTATTCGCTTAAAAGTGGTTACGTAATTATGACTAACTAATTCATTCAAATCTCCTGCTGCAAAGGTAGGGCTTTCCGGGGGGACGCGCAATCGCTTTATTTAGGTATTATGCCTCGCGTCTTTCCCCACTAATAGGTAAGAGCACGGGGCGGTCCCCGGCGTGCGTCAAGCATAACTGTGCATCCCTCCCAGCAGGAAGTTCACCCCGAAATACGTGACCAGCACGCAAAGGAAGGCCAGCACGGCAAAGACATGGAAAAACACCGGCCGCCGGAACCAAGGCAGCGAGGCCGGATGCAACGCGAAGGCATAGACCAGCAGCGTGATGAGCGCCCACACTTCCTTGGGATCCCATCCCCAGTAACGCCCCCACGAAACATTGGCCCACACCGCGCCGATGAATATCCCCAGGGCCAACAGGAAAACCGCCGGGCAAAGCAACAGGCGGCCAAGCACCTGCAAGCGTTCCACCTCGACGGAAACGTTGCCGCTTCGGGAAAAAGCCCGCATCGCCAACGCCGCCACCCCGCCCAGCATGACGAAAGCCAGCAACGCATAGGCCAGCATGACGGCCACCACGTGCAGGCTGAGCAGGGGAGACGAAAGGACAGGCATCAGATGCGTCACCGCAGGGTTGGCCTCGCCCATCATCGACACCAGCAAGGCCAGCCCGCACGTCAGGAAACCGAAAGCCACGGACAAAGCCAGTCGGCGGTGGAAGACGAGAGCCAGCAGGAGGGCGCACGCCGCCAGCGACTGCATGGTCTCGTGCCCGTTGGACAAGGGCAGGTGGCCGCTGGCCACGCCGCGAAGCACCATCGTCCCACAGAGGAACAGGAGTTCCAGCCCCATCAGCCCCAGCAAGACCCGGGTGACGGACGCCGCCCCCCGACGGCGAAGAGCCAACAAACGGCAGTAATAGAAGAAAGCAAACAGTCCCACCGCCAACGAGGCAAAGGCCAGCGGGCGGCTGTCGTTCAACCGGTTGTACAGCTTCTCGGCGCGGAAAGACACCGCCGAGGGCAAATAACCCGCCGCCGACCGTTCCTGGTAAGTCCTTATCTTCGCGAGCACCTCCTCCACCCGGGCGAAGTCCTTGCGCGCCACCTGCTCCGCCACATAGTTCATGCTGCCGCGCACGAAGGACTGCTCATCCAGGGGCATCGCACGGGGCGGACGGTCGGCCAGCGAGAACCACTTCAAGCGCCGTCCTCCCGGCAAGCTGTCTGCCGCCTCCACGTAAGGGAACAGCTTCCAGAGGCTTCCGGCAGCCGCCTGGCTGACCAAGCTGAACTGCTCGTTGGCCTCCTCCAACGCCCGCCGGGCTTTCACGGGCAAATCCTGCAACGCCCCTTCGTCCAGCTTATAACCTTCGCGCCCCACGAAGTCCGACAGGCGGGCATAGCCACCTTCTACCCCCAGTTGCTCACGCGCCTCCGCGCCTTTAATGCGGATGAACGGTTCTTCCTTCCAGTCGTCGTAATAGAAGAACCAGCCTGTCAGCACCTGTTCGGGCGTCAAGCCCTTGTAGGACGGCTTCCCGCAGAGTTTCACGGTGAAGTCTTTCGCCAAGGTCTGGAGGGGACAGACCCGCTCGTTGTAGTAGACATAAAGATTGCCGAAGGCAGCCGCCGTCTGGCGGGGCAAAGCCCTGGGCACGTCGGACGCCTCCGCCGCATAGGTAGGCGACGCCAGGCAGAGCAAACACGCGCCCACCGCCGCTCCCCGCAACAACGGATGGCGGCACAAGCGGCGGAACGCGCTCCCCCGGTCGAAGAAGAACAAGAGGCACGAGAGCAGCAGCAGGACGTAGCCCGCATAGGTGATGCCGATGCCCCACGGGTCGTAAGCGACGGACAAAGTCGTGCCCCGCCCGTCGGAGTCGTAGCGCGACTGGTAGAAGCGGTAGTGGCGGTGGCGGAAGATGCGGTTCATGGAGACTTCGCCGGGGAGGGAAGTCCCGTCGCCGTCCGTCACGGTGAAACGGCTGACGAAATCCATCGGCGCCATCGTGCCCGGGTAATACTCCACGCGGAACTCCTCCAGCCGGATGCCGAAGGGCAACGCTTCTTCGTCGCCCCCGGCCGTCTCGAAGGCACGGACGGGCGCGGCGGCGTCTTGCCTGAGATGCACGCTCCCCTGCCGCCCATACCAATGAGTAGCCAATGCGCCGGCCAGAATCAGCAGGAAGGAAGCATGGAGCAGGAACGTGGGCACGCGCCTGTACAGCCTGCGCCGCCACACATAAGCTGCCGAAGCCACGGCCACCACCGCCCACAGGGCCACGAACCAGGGCGCACCGTAGACGGCCTCCGCCGCGAAGGCCGTGCCCCGGAACTTCTCAACCACCGTGGCCGCCATCAGCACCAGCGCCAGCAAGGCCGCCCCGCCGAAAGAAAGATATTTCAGTCCTTTCATACAAATCAGTTCTATGCACAAGAAGAAGTAAAAACGCCCGTCGAAGGGCAGCTTCCAAGAGTATCAGATACTCTTGCCTAAGGGTATCAGATACTCTTGCCCAAGGGTATCAGATACTGTTGACGAAGGGTATCTGATACTGTTGACGAAGGGTATCTGATACTGTTGATGAAGAGTATCAGATACCCTTGGAATGCCCCACGACGGACGTCAGGAACAGGTTCACCGGCTCAGATGGAATCCAGGAACTTGACCACCGCGTCGCGGTCTTCCTTCGACAACTGGCGGAACTTCACGATTTGCTCGTAAGCGTCGCTCTCCGGGCTCGTGCCGTGCCACATGATGGCCTCGAGCGTGGTGCGCGCGCGGCAGTCGTGCAGGCGGTCGGCATACTCCGCGCCCGTGCACCGCTGGTGCAGGCCGCGCCCCCAGAGCGGAGTGGTGCGGCACCAGCCCGTGCGGATGTCGTTCACCATGTGCAGCTTGTGCTGCACCATGTCCGAGTACGGCCAAATCTTCTGATGGGGATAGCGGGGCAACTCCTCCGCACGCTCGCCCGTGAAGAAGCGCGCCGGGTCGCGGATTTCATCATCGCCCGTCGTCCACGACGGTTTGTGGCAGTAGGCGCAGCCCAGTTCCTCGAACACCTGCTTGCCGCGCAGCACCTCTTCGTCGTCCACGTTGCGGGCGGCCGGCACGGCCAGGCCGCGATGCCAGACCATGAGGTCGATGTAGTTCTGGTCGGAGACTTCCACGTCCAGTTCCTTCGACGTAAGGTAGTTGTAAATGTTTTGCTCCTCGTCATACGTGCCGTCAGGACGCTGGATGTGCCAGTCGGCGTGGTTGCGCCCGGGGTCAGCTTCCTCGATATATTCCCGGAAACCGGCCTGCACCTCCGGGTCTTGGGAAGAATACAGAGCATACGTGCCCGCCGCATCCAAGTAATGGAAACGACGGTCGCTGCGCGTGGCATTGGTGATGTTCCAGAAAGCGTTGGCGCCCGCCGCATCCTGCAGAGGGCCACGGCTCAGGGCATACGTGTACCGATAGGGATACTTGGTCCCGTCGCCCCCCTGCGCCGTGTTGGCATACTGCCCGGTCCAGTCGCCGTTGGCAAAGATGTTCGGGTTCAGTCCGTTCTTCAGGTAGCCGTCCTGTTCCTGTTTGGCATACTCCGCTTTCAGGTCTTCATCGGCGATGGCGTCCAGCAGTCCGGTGCCGTAGATGCCGATGGTCGATTCCAGACGTACTTCGTAGTCGCCCACGTCATAGCCCTTGTTGGCTACGTAAATGGCGCTTGGGGGAATCTCCACCTCCGGATACCTCAGTTCATACTCCTCGCCATCGGGAAACTCATTGCCCCATTCGTCGGTATATTCGTGCCACGACAGCCTGACCTGGCTTTCATCCAAGGGAGCCTTGAAGGGCGCTACGGCTCTGGTTTGCGGCATCCCTGCCAACCACGACACATAGGCATCCGTGGCCGGATTGTAGACAACGAGCAAGTAGCCGTTGCCTATCTGGGTGGTATTGAACGAGCCTTCGGGCTGGCTCTTGCCATGACCATAACCTGGATGGCAATGCATACAGGATGTACGGATATAGACAGGGCCAAGTCCGTGGCGCACGCCGGAGAAGTTGGTCGTGTAGGGTTTCTCGAAGAGTTGTTCGCCCCGGTTGAAACGGTCCGTCATATTGGGGTCGGCGTCCACCACGGGAGTAGGCTGCTCGAAAGCAGTCTGCGAGGTGACGAACGACGTGCCCAGTTCGCCGCCCGCATAGTACCAATCGGGCAGGTTGGCAGGTTCCCCGCCATTTCCGGGATTACCTCCCGAAACGTCATCATCCTGGCAGGCCGCCAGCGAAAGGCCGGCCACCAAGAGGGCGATAGCATAGAATTTGTTTTTCTTCCGCAACATAATAAATAGTTTACTTAAAATGTTCACTTTCCGTTACAGGTTCTTCCGTCAACGCTGGCTTTCAATCAGGCGGAGCACCTCGTCGAAGATGTCGTTCAAAGTGTTGCAAGCCGTGATGGCGGCGCGGTTCACCTCGACATACGGGCCGGAGGAAGAGCAAGTCACCACGAACGGTTCGCGCATCTCGCCAATGGCATCGTAAGCCGCCGTGATAGCTGCCCGCACACGGGCATCCAGGTCGGCATCCAGCGAAGCGACATAGGCGCTGAGCGAGTGGTCAACGGGACGGATGAGGGTCTCGCCGCTGTTGTAATCCTTGGAAGTTTGGATTCCCAAGTAAGCATTTTCGATGGAGATGATGTTCCCCTTGAAGTCGTTGATGGAGTTAAGGCTGTAAGGCGACTCAATGTAATAGGGGTTGTATTCGAAGTCGTCGCCCGTCCCCATGCCGGTGGGGTTGCCGATTTTCACGTTACCCACCTCGTTGGCAATGTTCTGGATGCCGTCGGTCACTACGGCCTGGATAGCGTCCAGGTAGTTCACGATGTCGCTTCCACCGCCTTCGGCCGGATTCTTCATCTCGTCGGCATAACACAAGCCATTGGCCAGGTCGGTCAGCACGCTTTTAATGGAGGAGTTGTTCGCTGCGAAGGCAGCCACGCTGCGCACCTGGTCCAGCACATCCTGCTTGGCCGAGCTGATGTTGGATTCGCCAGCCCAGGCTGCTTCCAGGAAGATACAATGATTGCGCAAGTCGCCTGCCACGCCGGCCATATAACTGAGTTCTTCGGCCGTATAGTCCGTGGCATGGGGCACGGAAACCTGCGACATATCTGTTCCTTCAATGGCGAAAAGCATGTATTCCAGCGCATGGAATCCCAACAAGCCATAGTCTTTGGAAGAAATGTACACACCCTCTGCATCCATCTTCGCCATTTCAGAGGCGTTGGCCAAGAGGTCGTCCAGCAGTCCCTGGTCTAAGGGCCAGGAGTCAATGTGCGGGTCTACGTTATAATCCCCGGCCGGGCCATACAGCCAAGCCTCGCTGCGTTCCCAATACTCGCGAGCCTGCTTCCAGGCTTCGCCGGCAGCCTCAACCTGTGCGGTCGTGACATTTCCCACGCCTGCGTTGTACATAGCCAGGCAGACCGTGTGCAACTCGATGGAGGCATCCGCCAGTTGTTGGTAAGTAGGAATCACCGTGCGGTCCACGTAGTCATTTACCACCAGCCGGAGGGCGGCTTCGCGCTCGTCGCGCAGGTTTGTACCAGGGCCTTCATCGTCACTGCAAGATGCTGCGCCTACTACCAGCAGGGCGGCAGCGACCGCGTAAAGCGGCAAATTCAGATACTTTTTCATGTTCGTTGTTGTATGATGATTGGATGATTGTTATTCGGACGTCACATGTTGAAGAAGCCCGCATAGGCCACGCCGAACGACAGCGCTGGCTCGTTGTTGTAGCGGCTCTTCAGCAGTCCTACGGAGTATTCGCCTTTCAACACGATGTCCTTGATGGGGTAATAGTTCACGCCAACGGCCACGCGGTGGCGTCCGCAGTATTGGAAATCGAGCACGGAACTCTCCGTGTCGTACATGGAGTCGTAGTAATCATAGCGGCCGAAGAGGTAGAGCTTCTGGTCTTTCTGGCGCATCTTGTTAATCTGCGAGAAGAGGTCGTAGCCCACTTCAATGCCTGCGGCCAGGGCGGCCGAAGCCACCGACTGCTTGGGACTGGGCGAGGCGTCAGTGCCGTCCATGTTGTAGGCTGTGATGACGTCGGAATCGGACAGGTGGCCGTAGTCGAAGTTTCCCCGGGCAATCCAGTTCCAACGGTCGAAGTGGAAATCGAAAGCGCCTATCAGCACCGTGCCCTTCACTTTGTCGTAGCTGCTGGAGGGTGTTTTCAGCGTGTTGTGGAAAGAGTTCCCGGCATAACCGCTCACGGAGAGGCGCAGTCCCTTCACCGAATAGTTGTCTATGCGGAAAGCCCCTGCCATCGAATTGGCAATCTTGAATTCGTAGGGCGAGGCCGAACCGTCATGTATCCAACCTTGGCGTCCGAAGCGTTCCGAGTCGAGACCGGCAATGAGCAAGGCTTCGTAGCGCCAGTCGCCGGCACGTCCCCACAGGCTGACACCCGTCTCGTGCCACGTGCAGGGGAATATGGTGTTCTCCCCTTCGGGACGGTAGACGCCGAAGAACTCGGTGGGCAGGTGGTGGGCATTCGTGGCGCCCACGGGCACGACAATGTGACCCAGACGGATATTGAACTCGGGGCAGAAGGCTTTCTGAATCCAGAACTGTTCCAGGGCCACTTCCCCGCCGCGTTCGATTTCGCTCTCATACTCGCCGCCCTCTTCTTCTTCAATCTCGATGGCACTCTCCGTACCGCCGTGCTCGAACTCTATTTCGGTGCCGAACGACCAACCCTTGCCGAAGTCGTAGCCCAGCATCAGTACCACGTGCGGCAAGTCGAAGCGGCTGTGCTTCCCGTCTTTATGCAACTCCGCATTAGTATAGCGCAGGTAATTGTCGCTGAAGAAATTGCGGCTGTACACCGCCTCGCCATACCCGCCGATGACCAGGCGGGACTTCTTCGGTTCTTCTTTCTCGGTCGCGGAAGGCTGTGCCCCGCCAGGCTCTTGGCGGTCGCCGGCCCGGGCCGTGCCCAGGCAAAGGAATAGCCCCAACGTAATTACTAACAGTCTTTGTTTCATTGTCGATTCTTTTTAACTTTTACCGGGGGCAAAGGTAGAGGTAGTTAAAAAGTGGGGCAATACCTAAAAAATGGTATAATCGACAAACATTCACAACAAATAGGTAGGAGAAAGGCTAAAGGCGGAGTTACCGCCCCCGCCACGCCAGCCAGTAATAGCCCGCGAAGGACACGCACAGCAGTGCGAAGCTGCCTTTCACGGCGGCATCAGCCCAGGGGCAGGTCATGCTCAACGTCCCGAAGAAGAACATCAGCCCCAGCACGATGTTCAGCACCCGGCCGAGGCGCAGGGCCAGCAGGTATTGGCGGACGACGTTGTGCGGCCCCACGCGGAAGGGGAAGCGGATGGAGCGCAACGGGGCATAGCCCGCCCCGAACAACGCGCAGAAAACCACTACGAACGTCAGGAAGGCGGTGAAGCAGTCTGACGGGAATGCTTCGCCCAGGCGGCGGTATTGGATGAAGAGGTAGGCGCCGTCAGCCAGCAGGGGCAAGAGGGCTGCGGCCTCCAGCAGGCGGTCTACCTTGGCGGGACGGAAACGGACGTGGAGGGTATCGGGGGCGGCATAAGCGCCCAGATGGATGAGTTTCATAAGCGGTTCTTTAAGGATTTGTAATGATTTCGCACACCGAACGGAGTAAGCATGTCCCGAGTGCACTCGGGGCAAGCAAGCGCCGCACTCGGGAGAAATGAACGCCGCACTCGGGACGAGGGAACGCCGCACCCGGGAGGCAGCAGTGGTACACAGGAAGTTACATCAGGAAGCGTTGTCCTGATTTTTCTCTTCCTGTCCGGAGGCGGCGGAAGCGGGCGGCGGCGCGGCCTTGGATGCCTTCTTCAGCCGTCCGTTCTTGCGCAGGGCCTCGGTGATAATCCACTGGAGCTGGCCGTTGATGCTGCGGAACTCGTCGGCAGCCCACTTCTCGACGGCGTCCATCGTGGCGGCGTCCACGCGCAGGACAAAGGTCTTGGTTGTCGATTCTTTCTTTGTTGCCATTCACCATTAACCATTAATCATTAACCATTCATAGTCGGCCGGTGCGGACGAAGCGGGCCAGGTCGTCCGCCACGTAGGCGGGGACGGGCGCGGGTTGCAGGTATTCGTCGGGCGTGGCCTTGCCGGTGCCTTCCTGCATCAGGTGGTTCAGGCGGGGATAGGACTTGAAGAAGGCGTTGCGGTGCCGCAGCAGGCCCATGCGCCACAGGCCGAAGTCTTGCATCGTCACCTGGTAGTCGCGCTCGCCCTGCAACACCAAGAGGGGACACTCCAAGCGGGCGGCGTCCTCCACCGGCCGACAGGCCAAGGCGTCCGCCCAATACGAGCGGGGCAGGCCCAAGGGCAAGGGGATGGTGTCGCAAAAGGCGGGCGTGCCCAGTTGCTTGACGTTGGCCACCTGCCGTTTCAACTCGGCTTCCTGCCGGCGGCCTTCCGCCGAGGGGGCGAGGCTGTTCAGGTAGGGCACCTGTTCCAACAGCAGGTCTTCCAGCGAGCGGGCGGGGGCGGCCAGCAGGATGACGCCGGCCAGCGGCTTCGCGGCACGGAGGGCGATGCGCGGCGCGAGCATCCCGCCCAAGCTGTGGCCCAGCAGGTAGACGCTGCCGGGCTCAACAGCCGGCAATCCGCTCTGAGCCAAGGCGATGGCGGCCAAGGCGTCGTCCACGACCTCGGCGTCATACCCGGCTTCGCGCCCGGCCGGCACGTAATCTTCCCCGTAGACATACGTCCGCTTGTCGTAGCGCAGCGTGGCGATGCCCCGTTCGGCCAAGAGCCAGGCCAAGTCGCGGAAGGGCTTGTTGGGCCCGATGGTCTCGTCGCGGTCCATCGGGCCGGAGCCGTGCACCAACACCACGCAGGGCACCCACCCGGCATCGGCCAGGCGGGGCAGGGTGAGCGTGGCGGGCAGACGGTAGCGGCCGCACACGACCACCGTGTCAATCTCTACCATCTTCTCGGGGTCGAAAGACGCCACCGGTGCGGATGAAGGACGGGGCGCAGGCTTGACGAACAGCCCGGCGATGCGTCCCTCGGCATCGATGGCCGCCTGGAAGCGCAAGGCGTAGCGTTGGAAGGTCATGTCGCGGAAGCAAACGTTCAGTCCTTGCGATTCGACCTGCTGCCAATCGCCTTCCGACTGCAAGGGGCCGAACTGGGCTTCGAGTTGCGCATACATCCCGCCCAAGGCTTCGGGCGTCAGGGCGGCCTGCATCTCCGGGGTCAGCAGGACGTAGAGGCTGTCTCCCTGTCCGGCAACGAAATAACGGTAGGCGCGACGGGCTTCGGCCAAGGCATCGGACGTTCTCGCCCGGACATCGTCTTCCTGCGCCTGCGCGCGGCCCGGTCCTCCCACGCACAGCAGGAAGAGCCACATCGCATATAATAATAAGGTATAAGGCTTCATCGTCGTCGTCCTCCCGTTAATGGTTCAGCGTCCCGGCGTTGAGCACCGGCTGGGCCGATTCGTCGGCGCAGAGCACCACGAGCAGGTTGCTCACCATCGCCGCCTTTTTGTCCTCGTCCAGTTCCACGACGTTGTCTTTCTCCAACTTCTCCAAAGCCATGTGTACCATGGAGACGGCGCCTTCCACAATCTTCTCGCGGGCGCCGATGATGGCCGACGCCTGCTGCCTCCGGAGCATGACGGCGGCAATCTCGGGCGCGTAGGCCAAGTAGTTGATGCGGGCTTCCACCACCTCAAGCCCGGCCATCACCAAGCGTTCGTTCAGCTTCTGCTCCAACTGCTCGTTAATCTCCTCGCCGCCCGAGCGGAGGGTCAACTCGCCCGCCTCGCCCTCGTTGTCGTCGTAGGCATACTGGCCGGCCACCTGGCGCAAGGCAGCGTCGCTCTGTATCTTCACGAAGTTCTCGAAGGCGTTCATCCGCCCGGCCACGGTCGCTCCGGTGCTGATGCTCACCTCCTTGCCATTGCCGGCGGGAACGGAAGCCGACGCCATCGTCTGCGAGTCGATTTCGAACATCGCCTTGTACGTGTCCTTCAGTTTCCACACCAGAACCAAACCGATGAGTATCGGGTTACCCACCTTGTCGTTCACCTTGATAGGCTCCACGTCCAAGTTCCGGGCACGCAGCGACAGCTTCTTTTTGTCGTAGAACGGATTCACCCAATAGAATCCCGTCTCCTTAAACGTGCCCTTGTATCGGCCGAAGAACACCATGGCCCGCGCCTCGTTCGGCTCCAACTGCATGTACCCCGCTAAGAATATGAGCCAGCACACGATGAACAAGCCGCCCAAGGAGTAGGACCACGTCTCGCCCATCCAAAAACACCCCACGATGAGGGCCGTAAACACAAGCAAATGAAGGAAAAGCATCCCGAATCCGTTCAGGCGGAAGCCTCTGAAGGTAGTCTCTTTTGTTTCCATAACTATACGAGTAAAGTGATATTACAATGATAGCACAAAAGTAGTAAGGAAAAAGAAAAACAGCTATACTTCGGAGAGACTTTTTCACCGAAGTATGCTGCATAACATAAAAAGGAACGGCGGGAAGCGGAGTTAACATGCGGCTGCACTGCTCCTGTCCGGAGACAGTATCCTTGTACTTGCTCCGGACGGCGTTGAACTTATAGCAGGCCGTCTACCAAAGGGTATCGGCGTGGAAACTATCGTTGGGAAACAGCCTCTTCCAACTGCTCCAACGCCCGGCGGAGCACCGAGCGCGGACAGCCCACGTTGAGGCGCATGAAGCCTTCCCCACCCCGACCGAACATCGCCCCGTCGTTCAACGCCAGATGCGCCTTGTCGACAAAGAGGTCCACCAGTTCGGGCTGCGCGAGGCCGAGGCGGCGGCAATCCAAGAAGATGAGGTAGGAAGCCTCCGGGCGTATCATGCCGATGGAAGGGATGCGCTCGCGCAAGAAGGCCTCCGTATAGTCGATGTTGCCCCGCAGGTAATCCAAGAGTTGCGCCAGCCATTCCTCGCCTTCGCGGTAGGCGGCGGCACACCCCACGTAGGCCAGCATGTGTCCCGCGTCAAACTCTCCCGCCTCCATGAACTGTTGGAAGCGGCGGCGGATGTCGGGGTTCACGGCGATGGCGTAGGCGGATGCCAGCCCCGGCATGTTAAAAGCCTTGCTGGGCGCCATGAACGTCAGGCTAATCTCTGCCGCCTGGGGCGAGACGGTGGCAAACGGATGGTGGCGGTGGGGCGGGAGTGTGAGGTCGGCGTGTATTTCGTCGGAAAAGACCAGCACGCCGTGCCGATGGCAGATGTCGGCCACGCGGCGCAGTTCCTCCTCCGCCCAGACGCGCCCGCCGGGGTTGTGGGGATTGCAGAGGATGAGGACGCGGCAGCCCTCAACGTCCCGCTCCAGGCGGGCGTAGTCGATGTGGTAACGGCCGTCGCGCAACGCCAGCGGCGAGAACACCACCTCGCGTTCCAGCCGTTGCGTCACCAGGAAGAAGGGATGGTAGACGGGGTTCATCACCAGCACGCGGTCGCCCGGACGGGTGAAACACAACAGGGCGAAGGCCTGGGCGCGGACGATGCCGGGCACGAAGGTCAGCCAATCGGCCTCCACCGTCCAGCCGTGGCGGCGGCGGAGCCAGTCGCAGATGGCGGGCGCCCAGTCGGCACAGGGGCGGGTATAACCCAAGATGCCGCCTGAGAGTTGCCGTGCCAGGGCGTCCATCACGAAGGGAGGCGTGCGGAAGTCCATATCGGCCACCCAAAGGGGCAACAGGTCGTTGCGCCCCCACACATCTTTTACGCCGTCCCACTTCACCGAATCGGTGTCCCTGCGCTGTACCAGTTCGTCAAAGTCGTATGTCATAGGGAAAAGAGTTTAAGCAACGTGTCAGATGGGGAACCCAATGAACACAGCCACGTCCCACAAAGCATGAGACAAAGAGTATGCTTCTTCTTCATTCTGACAACTGTTTTTTTCGATATTGGCTGCAAAAGTACGAAATATCCCGTTATTTTCTTACTTTTGCACACAAAATATACACCGGGCGGAAGGAAGGCCGGATGCCTCCGCACACCCCCTCTACAAGCCCTTCTGAGCCACATTGTCCCGAGTGCGGCGTTCATTTCTCCCGAGTGCGGACGGTGGAAGCACGGAGTGCGGCAAACGGAAACGCGGAGTGCGGCGGAGGCACCCCCCTCGTGTACCCCGCCCATTTTCACATGACAGACCCAATGACAATATGATAAAAGCCCTCTTCTTAGACATCGACGGGACGCTGGTCAGTTTCCAGACCCACGAAATCCCCGCCTCTGCCGTCGCGGCCATCGACGCGGCACGCCGACGGGGCTGCCAGGTGTTCATCGCCACCGGCCGCCCCCAGATACTCATCAACAACCTGGGCGCCCTGCAAAGCCGTGGCCTCATCGACGGCTACGTCACGATGAATGGCGGCTACTGCTTCGTGGGCAATGAAGTCATCTACAAGAGTTCCATCCCCGCCGACGAAGCCCGCGTGTTGCTGGACTACTGCACGGCGCGCCTCATCCCCTGCGTGGTGGTGGGCGAGCACAACATCTGCGTCTGCCACGCCGACGACCGCGTGCGCAGCATCTTCTACGACTACCTGCACGCCGCCCCCATCCCCGAAGTGTCGCCCGACGAAGCCCTGCGCGGCCGCGAAGTGTTCCAGATGACACCCTTCATCGTGGCAGAAGAGGAAACCGAGTTGCGCCCGCACCTGCCCCATTGCGAAATCGGACGCTGGCATCCCGCCTTCGTCGACGTCACCGCCTTGGGCAACACCAAACAACGGGGCATCGACCAGATATGCCGCCACTTCGGCATCGACGTCAGCGAGACGATGGCCATCGGCGACGGGGGCAACGACATCCCCATGCTGCGCCACGCGGGCATCGGCGTCGCCATGGGCAACGCCGACAAGACCGTACAAGCGGCGGCCGGACACGTGACGGACACGGTGGACAACGACGGCTTGGCCAAAGCCATAGAACGGTTCGTGCTGGCATGAAGTTCGTCCCCGACACCAGCAACCGGGAGTTCCAGAAAGCACTGGAACTGGTGAAGTACACCCGCCAGTCGCTCTTCCTGACCGGGAAGGCCGGTACGGGCAAATCCACTTTCCTGCGCTACATCTGCGACAACGTGCGGAAGAAACACGTCGTGCTGGCCCCGACGGGCATCGCCGCCATCAACGCCGGAGGCAGCACGCTGCACAGCTTCTTCCGCCTGCCCTTCCACCCGCTGCTGCCCGACGACCCCAACCTGAGCCTGCAACGCGGGCGCATCCACCAGTTCCTGCGCTACACCAAGCAGCACCGCAAACTGCTGGAAGAACTGGAACTGGTCATCATCGACGAGATTTCGATGGTGCGGGCGGACATCATCGACGCCGTGGACCGCATCCTGCGCGTCTATTCCCACAACCTGCGCCAACCCTTCGGCGGCAAACAGTTGCTGCTGGTAGGGGACGTCTACCAGTTGGAACCGGTGCTCAAGGCCGACGAACGGGAGATACTGAACCGCTTCTACCCCAGCCCCTTCTTCTTCTCGGCACGGGTGTTCAGCCAAATAGACTTGGTCTCCATCGAACTCCAGAAGGTCTACCGCCAGAGCGACCCGGGCTTCGTCGCCGTGCTCGACCACATCCGCAACGCCACCCTGACCGACGCCGACCTGCGCGTGCTCAACGCCCGCTGCGACGCCCGGATAGAGGAAGCCGAAGCAGACATGTACATCACCCTCGCCACGCGCCGCGACACCGTGGACTACATCAACGAGCGCAAACTGGAAGCTCTGCCCGGCGACCCCGTCACCTTTCCCGGGCGGGTGGAAGGCGACTTCCCCGAAAGCAGCCTGCCCACCACGCGCGACCTCGAACTGAAGCCGGGCGCACAGGTCATCTTCGTCAAGAACGACCCGGAGCGGCGTTGGGTCAACGGCACCATCGGCGTGGTGAGCGGCTTCAGCCCGGCGGACGACGTGCTGTACATCATCACCGACGACGGCCACGAATGCGACGTCCGCCCGGAATCGTGGCGCAACATCCGCTACAAGTACAACGAGGCGAAGAAGGAGATTGAAGAAGAAGTCCTGGGCACGTTCACCCAGTATCCGGTGCGGCTGGCCTGGGCCATCACCATCCACAAAAGCCAAGGGCTGACGTTCAGCCGCGCCGTAGTGGATCTGACGGGCGGCACCTTCGCAGGCGGACAGGCTTACGTGGCCTTGAGCCGCTGCACCTCCCTGGAAGGGCTGCAACTGCGCCAACCCATCCGGCGGGCGGACGTCTTCGTGCGGCCGGAAATCACGCAGTTCGCCCAACGCTTCAACAACCCGCAACTGATAGACCGCGCCCTGAAACAGGCACAAGCCGACATCCAATACGCGGCCGCCGCGCGGGCTTTCGACCGGGGAGACTTCGACACCTTCCTGACGGAGTTCTTCAAAGCCATCCATTCGCGCTACGACATCGAGAAGCCCGCCGCCCAACGCCTCATCCGGCGCAAGCTGAACATCATCAATCGCCTGCGCGAAGACAACATGCGCCTGCGACAGGAAGCCGTAGAGAAGGAGAAAGCACTGGTGAAGTACGCCCGCGAGTACATACAGATGGGCGACGAGTGCCTCAACTTAGGAATGAAAGACGCAGCCCTGCGCAACTACGAGAAGGCGGTGACGCTCTGCCCCAAGTTCAAGGAAGCCTGGACGAAAATCAAGAAGCTGGAGAAAGAATAAGGGCGCTTATTTTCTGTCCCGTTTCCTTTGCTGCCCAAGGGATTATGCTTACTTTTGCCGTGAACTTCTTAAACATCCTCCAACCATGCTACTGAAACTGTACGACAAGCATAACCACCCCGACGACTTGCAGCGCGTCGTCGACCTGCTGAACGACGGCGGCCTCATCATCTACCCCACAGACACGCGGTATGCCATCGGCTGCCACGGCCTGAAGGAACGCGCCATCGAACGCATCTGCCGCCTGAAAGGAATCGACCCGAAGAAGAACAATCTCTCCATCATCTGCTACGACCTGGCCGCCATCAGCGAATACGCCAAGGTGGACAACAACACGTTCAAGCTGATGAAAAGGAACCTTCCCGGCCCGTTCACCTTTATCCTGAACGGCACGACACGGTTGCCCAAAATCTTCCGCAACCGTAGGGAGGTCGGCATCCGTATGCCGGACAACCCCATCATCCGCGAAATAGCCCGCCTGCTGGAAGCGCCCATCATGACCACCACCTTGCCCTACGACGAAGACGACGACCCGGAATACGCCACCGACCCGGAACTGATAGACGAGAAGTTCGGCGAACAGGTCGACCTGGTCATTGACGGGGGCATCGGCGGACTGGACGGCTCGACGGTGGTGGACTGCACGGGCGACGAACCCGTCGTCGTGCGCCAGGGAGCGGGGGAATTGCAAGAATAATCCACCGCACGTGAACAATCGGAACGATCCAGGTGTTTATCTTACCGTAACCAACTCTTTATGATTATGAATAGGAAAAGACTAACCCTTACTTTACTGGCCGCCCTGATAGGCACGGCCACCCTTCCCGCCGATGCCTGCACCGGCATCACCCTGAAGAGCAAAGACGGACACACCGTCGTGGCCCGCACCATCGAATGGGGCGGCAGCGACCTGAACAGCCAATACGTCGTCGTGCCGCGCGGCTACCGGCAGCAATCGTTCCTGCCCGGCGGAGGGAAGGACGGCCTGGAGTTCACGGCCCGTTATGGCTACATCGGACTCTCCGTCGAGCAGGAGCAGTTCGTGGCCGAGGGACTGAACGAGGCGGGCCTGTCTGCCGGACTGTTCTACTTCCCCGCCTACGGGCAGTATGAGGCCTACAATCCTGCGGAGAAGGCCAGCACCATTGCCGACCTGCAACTGGCGGCCTACGTGCTTGGCGAATGCGCCACGGTGGACGAAGTGAAAAAGGCAGTACAAGAAGTGCACGTGGTGCAAATCGACCCGCGCGCCTCGACCGTGCACTGGCGGTTCACCGACACGACGGGACGGCAAGTGGTCTTGGAGATAACGGACGGCGGGCAACTGCACTTCTACGAAAACACGCTGGGCGTGCTCACCAACTCGCCCGACCTGCCTTGGCACCTGACCAACCTGAACAACTACGTCAACCTGTTTCCCGGCTCGGCGCCGGCACAGCAACTGGGCAGCGTGGAACTGAAGCAGTTCGGCGCAGGCAGCGGGTTTCTGGGACTGCCGGGCGACATCACGCCCCCCTCGCGTTTCGTGCGCGCCGCCTTCTACCAAGCCACGGCCCCGCAGCAGGAGACAGCCCGCAAGGCCGCTTTGCAAGGCTTCCAAATACTCAACAACTTCGATATCCCCGTAGGCATCGAGTTTGCCGGGGGCAAGGTGCCGGCCGACATTCCCAGCGCCACGCAGTGGACTTCGGCGACGGACATGAAAGGCCGCGTCATTTACTTCCGCACCATGTACGACAGCCGCATCCGCGCCATCGACCTGAACGGCATCGACTTCGCCAAGGCCAGCTACCGCGCCGTGCCCTTGGACGCGAAGAAGGAACAGCCCGTCGACTTCATCCGCCCCTGACAGGCAGGGGGGCATGCCCCCCCTGCCCCGGGGGAGCATAACCCCTGCCCGCATAGGAGTACGCCCCCCGCAGGCAGACGCCGGGCGGGCGGCTCAATATGCGAACCGTACTTCCGCTACCTCTCCTTCCTTCAAATTCAAAAGAACCATCTCTTCCCGGCTTTCATAGGACTGGCCCGGCGCGTTCACTGTGGCTTTCACTGCCCCGCCGGGCATCTTCAGCCGGAACAGGCCGGAGTGTGAAGCACGCACCGTGGCACGCTTAGCACGGCCGTCGGCCCAATGCAAATCCACAGCCGCGCCGCCCCGCACACGCATTCCCCGGAAACTCCCCTCGCTCCAGCAACCGGGCAGGGCCGGGAGCAAATGGATGAAACCCTCGTGGCTTTGCAACAGCATCTCGCCGATGCCCGCCGCCCCGCCGAAATTGCCGTCAATCTGGAAAGGCGGATGCGAGCAGAACAGGTTGGGGAAAGTGCCGCTGCCTGTCCAAGCCTGGCCAGGAACCACCGCCGGTTGCAAGAGGCTGCGGAAAAGCTCCCATGCCCGGTCTCCGTCGCCCAGGCGTGCCCAAAAGTTCACCTTCCAGGCGCGGCTCCAGCCCGTGCCCCCGTCTCCCCGCCGATTGAGAGTGGCACGGCAAGCCTTGGCCAGTTCGGGCGTGCGGGTGGGTGAAATCAGGTTGGACGGGTGCAGGCCGTAGAGGTGGGAGACATGGCGGTGGTGCACATCGGTCTCGCGGTAGTCCTCCAGCCACTCCTGCAAATAGCCACCCTTGCTGACCTGCATGGGCGGGAACTGTTTCAAGTCAGCCTGCAGCCGGGCGGCCAGGCCGTCGTCGCAGCGCAGGATGCGGGCAGCGGAGACGACGTTGGTGTAGAGTTCCGTGAGCAGCTGCACGTCCATCGTCGGCCCCATGCAAACGCTGACAGGGTGCAAGGTATCGCCCGGCAGGTAGAAAGCGTTCTCGGGCGACGACGTGGGCGCGGTGACCAGCCAGCCGTGGCGGGGTTCGCGCACGGTGGTCGAGGCAAAGAACTGGGCAGCCCCTTTCAGGATGGGGTAGATGCGCCGCAGGTAGGCTTCGTCCTGCGAATACTGGTAGTGCTCCCACAGGTGGGCGCAGAGCCATGCCCCGCCGGTGTTGGTCGCACCCCACGAAGGATGCTCGCCGGGGGCTGTGTAGTTCCAGACGTTGGTCATCATGTGCAGCACCCAACCCTCGGCCTCGTCGCCATAGAAGGCGCGGGCGGTCTCTTCGCCCGAGGGGATGAGACGCTCCACCAGCGCCGTCAATGGCTGGTAGAGTTCGGACAATCCCGCCTGCTCCAGCGGCCAGTGGTTCATCTGTATGTTGATGTTGGTGTGGTAGTCGCCGTTCCAGGGCGTGCCCACGCCGTTGGCCCAGAGGCCTTGCAGGTTGGGCGGCAGCGAACCGGGGCGCGTGCTGCTGATGAGCAGGTAACGGCCATAGTTATAATAAAGCGCGGCCAGGCCCGGCGAAGGATGCTCCGCGAAGCGCAACAGGCGTTCGTTGGTGGGCAAAGAGTCGGCAGGCGAAGCGGGCAGGGAGAGGGAGACGCGGTCGTACAGTTCGTTGAATACCGCAGATTGCTTCATCAGCGGGACAGGAGGCAAGCCGGAAGAATCCAGATTGTCGAGCACATGCTTGATGAGGCTGACGCCCTCGGGTTTCGGCCGGGATGCTTGGGGGGGAAAGTGAATGTTGGCAGGATGCCCGGGAAGCCGCGCAATCCGTACCGCTTTCTCCAGCAGGCTGTCGCACACCTCCGCGTAGCGTCCGCCGGGGAAGTCCGTGCCCGCCGCGCTGAACGAAGTCGTGGCCGACAGCACCAGCCAGGCTTTATCTCCGCCCTCCAACGAGAGGCCCTCCGTGGGCGATATGCTGACCTTGCCGCCGGACGAAATCAAGTCCATGGCCACGCGGTATTTCATCCCCTCGCGCTCCGGATTGCCGCTGGGCAACTGCCCGGACATCACCAAGGTCCCGCCCTCCGCCGTCACCGTGCAATGTTCCGGCCTGCTGAGCCGCGCCGTAAAGGACAACGCGCCCGGGCGGCTGGCCTTCAGGAGAATAAACATCACATCATAGTCGCGTGAGACAAAATACGTGCGCTCGTACTCCACACCGTCCACGCTGAAGGCCGTGCGGGCCACCCCGTCGCGCAGGGACAGTTCGCGCACGTAGTCCACCGCTTCCTCCCCGCCGTAGCGGAAATCTATGTCGAGGTCGCCCAGCACCTGGTAGGAACCGTAGCGTCCGTCGGTCTCCTGCTTCTTGGGCACGAAGCTGCGGTACATCAGTTCCTGCGCCTCGAGGTTCTTGCCCTCGAAGAGCAGTTGGCGAATCTCCGGCAGGCTCTTGGCCGCCTCGGGATTGCGGTAGTCTGCTTCCGAACCGCTCCAGAGGGAAATCTCGTTCAGGACGATATGTTCGCGACTGATGCCGCCGTCGGGCATCATGCCCAGGCGGCCGTTGCCCAGCGGGAGGGTCTCCTCCCAAATGGAGGCGGGAGAGGTGTACCACAGGCGGTCGTTGCACGCATCATCCGGGACGCCGACAGCCGCCACGATGCCCGGAAACATACATAACATGAAAGATAACAGGCTTTTCATAAACAATAGGATTGTACAGATGAAACAAAAAGGCGTGCCTCACAAGGGCTCGAAAGCCACCTATAAGGCACGCCGCTAACTCATTGTGCATCAGCACCGGATGAACGCCGCACTCGGGACGAGCAAGCGCCGCACTCGGGATTTCCGTTTGCCGCACTCCGTCCGAACAGGCGCCGCACCCGGGACAAACCGGCTATGCACTACAACAATTCAAACGTAGCCGTGCCACGAATGTCCGTGGACGACGCGCCGACGTACAGCTTGAATTTGCCGGGTTCGGCCACCCACTGTCCGGCCTTGTCGTCGTAGAATTTCAAGTCATCCGCCGTAACGGTGAAGGTGACGGTCTTCTCCTCGCCGGGCTGGAGCAGGATTTTGTCGAAGTGTTTCAACTCCTTGAGCGGACGGAGCACGCTGCATTTCTCGTCGCCCACGTAGAGTTGGACGATTTCCTTGCCGGCCACGCTGCCCGTGTTCTTCACTGCCACGGAAAGGGTCAGCGTGCCGTCTGCCTCCATCTTCTTGGCAGAGATAACGGGCTTGCCATACTCGAAGGTCGTATAGCTCAGGCCGTAGCCGAAGGGGAAGAGGGCGGGAATCTTCTTCGTGTCATACCAACGGTAACCCACCAGGATGTCTTCCTTGTACTCCTCCTTGATGCTGTCGCCGGGATACACCATCGAGTCGAAGGCATGGGCCGGGCAGTCGGTCAGCTTCTTGGGGAAGGAGAAGGGCAACTTGCCGCTGGGGCAGACAGCGCCTCCCAGCACGTCGGCCAGCGACTTTCCGCCCATGCTGCCCAAGTACCAGCCTTGCACGATGGCGGGCACCTTGCCTATCCAAGGCATCTCCACGGCGTTGCCGGTGAGCAACACCAACACGAGGTTGGGATTGACGGCTTGCAAGGCTTCTATCAGTTCGTCCTGCCCGAAAGGCAGCCCGAAGTCCAGGCGGTCGCCGCCCTCGCAGTCCTGGTGATGGTTCTTGTTCAGGCCGCCCACCAGGATGACCAAGTCGGCCTCGCGGGCCATAGCCACGGCCTCTTCGCGCAACGATTCGACCACCGACTGCGGCACCTCTTCCACCTGCCCGTACATGGGGCGTCCGGCCGTATAGCCGTGGGCATACTGCACCTTGTCTCCATAGAGCTCGCGCAGGCCGTCCAACGGGGAAACCATGTCCTTCACCTTCAGTTCGGACGAGCCGCCGCCTTCGTTGAGCAGGCGCACAGCATTGTCGCCCACCACAAGGATGCGCTCGTACTTCGACGCGTCGATGGGCAACAGGGGATTGCCTTTCTTCTCAACAGGGTCGTTCTTCAGGAGGACAATGCCCTCGTCACCGATTTCGCGGGCGGCGGCATAGTGCTCCTCCGTGCAGAGCGAGCCATAAGGTTTGTTCCGGTTCATGGCCGTGCGGAAGATGAGGCGGAGGATACGGGTAGCCTTCTCGTCAAGAGTAGACATGGGCACCTTTCCTTCTTTCAACATCTCCAGGTAAGGGTCTGCCAGGTAATAATCGTTGTAGCCGAACTCGCTCTCCGACGTCAGGCCGTTGGTGTACGAACCCATCTCGACGTCCAGGCCGTTCATGGCAGCCTCGTAGGTGTCGTGCGCGCCGCCCCAGTCGGTCACCACCACGCCGTCGAAGCCCCAGTCGCCTTTCAGGATCTTGTTCAAGAGAAGCTCGTGGTGGCAAGCGTGCTGGCCCCGGAACTTGTTGTACGAACCCATCACCGTCCAGGCGCCGCCCTTCTGCACGGCAGCCTTGAAGGCAGGCAAGTACAACTCGTAGAGGGCACGGTCACTGGCATAGACGTCGATGTGGTCGCGCCACAGTTCCTGGTTGTTCAGGGCATAGTGCTTCACGCTGACGGCCACGCCGTTCTTCTGCACTTCCTGGATGTAGGGCACGCACATCACGCTGGCCAGGTAGGGGTCTTCGCCCATGTACTCAAAGTTGCGTCCGTTGAGCGGCGTGCGGTAGATGTTGACGCCGGGTCCCAGGAGAACGTCCTTCTCGCGGTAAACGGCCTCTTCGCCGATGGCTTTGCCATACTTCGCGGACATTTCAGGATTCCACGTGGCGGCCAGGCAAGTCAATGCGGGAAAAGCTGTGGTACTATCGTTGGTCTGGTTGGAATATCCCCAATCGTTCCAGTTAATCTCCGCACGCACGCCGTGGGGGCCATCGCTCCACCACAGTTCGGGAATGCCCAAGCGGGGCACGCCGGCACTGGCAAACTTGCCGTAAGCATGGCACAGGGCCACTTTCTCTTCCAGTGTCAAGCGGCCGAGGGCATCTTGCACGCGCTCTTCGATGGGTTTGTTCTCGTCCAGATAGACCGGCGTCTGCGCCGACAAGTTGCCTGCCATGACGCAGGCACAACTCAGAATCGTAAGGTACTTTTTCATCATACGTACATTAATATATTAGATAGTTAAACGATTGTATCCACAGTCGTCCACGCACCGGCTCCTACGCCGGGAGGCTCAATCGGCCTGCACGCTGGCCTCGGCCTCCCGCAAGCCTTCGGACGTGGCTTTCAAGCGGATGGCGCCATCGTCCCCGTTGTTCTGGAGGACGACGAGACACTTGCCATAGAAAGCACGCCGGTGGCTGTCCTTGAAGCGTTCCAGGGAAGTGGGGCTGCCGTTGTCCACACCGGCAATGAAACCTGCGCCCTGCACGTCGAAAGCGATGTCGTTGTCGGCCCAAGGGCAGAGGTTTCCGTCCTGGTCCAGCACCTCGACAGTGACGTAGGACAAGTCGCGGCCATCAGCCTGGATGGCGGTACGGTCAGGCGTCAGGCGGATTTGGGCGGGTTCGCCGGCTGTATGGATTTCGCGTTCGGCCACCACCTGCCCATCCTTGCGCGAGACAGCCTTCACGCTGCCCGGCTGGTATGTGAGACGCCAAGAGACGTGGAAGTCTCCGTCGCCTTTGCGGCGGATGCCTTGCGACTCGCCGTTGAGGAAGAGTTCCACCTCGTCGGCGTTGTTATAGTAAGCCCAGAGGTCTATCTGCTGCCCTTCCTTCCAGTTCCAATGAGGGAAAAGGTGGAGGACAGTCTTGTCAGGCCGCCACTCGCTTTGGTACATATAGTAAATATCCTTGGGGAAACCGGCCAGGTCTACGATACCGAAGTAAGAACTGCGCGCCGGCCAACCGTAAGGCGTAGGCTCGCCGATGTAGTCGAACCCCGTCCAGATGTATTGCCCGGCGATAAAGTCGTTGTTCTTGACGTGGCGCAGGGTATTCTCATGAGTACTTCCCCAGGGAGCGTGACAGTTGTCGTAAGACGAACAAGAGAAAGACTCATCGTAGAAAGGCTTATCCCAACTGGAGGGCCAAAGGAACATTGAATCGGAAGGCATCCGATAGTATCCGCGCGTCATCAAGGCGGAGTTGCTCTCCGTAATGATGAAGGGCTTGCCGGGAAAGTTCTGCGGCACGCCGGCGAACCAGTCGTTGTGGTAGTTGAAGCCGATGATATCCAACGCGCCTGAACGGAACAAGTGATTGAAGGGGTTCGGCTCGTTGCAGCCGGCGGTGACAGGCCGCGTGGGGTCGAGGGCACGGGTCATGTCGGCCAGTTTCTTGGTGAGAAGGGAGTTGACGGACATCTCTTCACCCTCTTTGGCCAGCATGTCGGCACTATGTCCGAAGTTGAGGATAAGGTTGGCTTCCTCAAGGCTGAGAGTATCGGCCTTGGCGTCGCTCCACTGCTCCAGCACTTCGTTGCCGATGCTCCACATGAAGATGGAGGGATGGTTGCGGTCGCGGCGGACGAGGTCGGCCAGGTCGCGCTCGTGCCACTCGTTGAAGTAGCGGGAATAATCGTACGTGGTCTTCCGCTTGCGCCACATGTCGAAAGTTTCGTCCATCACAATGAAGCCCATGCGGTCGCACAGGTCGAGAAGTTCGGGAGCGGGAGGATTGTGCGAGCAACGTATGCCGTTGCAACCCATCTCCTTCAGTATCTCCAACTGACGCTCGATGGCACGGGTATTGACGGCCGCGCCCAGGCAACCCAGGTCGTGGTGGAGGCAGACGCCATTGATTTTCGTTGCCTTCCCGTTGAGGAAGAACCCTTTCTGGGGGTCGAAGCGGAAAGTACGGATGCCAAACGGGGTGCGGTAGGTATCCACCACGCGGCCATCAGCCACGAGAGTTGTGCGTACGGTGTAGAGGTAGGGGCGCTCAATGCTCCACAATACAGGGGTGGTCACATCCAACTGTTGGACAGCCTCGGCCAACGTATCGGCGGCCACAGTGAACATAGGAGTAACAACTTCGGCCACAGTGCGCCCCCGCACGTCCAACAACTCGGTGCGGAGTTCGACACCGGCCGTGTCCGTCAAAGTATTCTCAACAGTAGTGCGGACAGTCAAGCGGGCTTCGCTCTTCGTCACCTGGTCGGCTATCACGTAGGTGCCCCAATGGGCTACATGAACAGGTTCAAGACGAGAGAGCCAGACGTTACGGTAAATGCCGCAGCCGGAATACCAACGGGAATTGGGCTGCTCGGCGTTATCCACACGGACAGCCAGGACGTTCTCCTTGCCCCACTGGATATGGGGCGTCAGGTCGTAACGAAAGGAGATGTAACCGTAAGGGCGCGTACCGAGGACATGCCCGTTGATATAAACGGTGGAGCTCATGTAAACGCCATCGAAATCAATGTAGATGCGTTTGCCCTGGTCAGACAAGGGGACGGTGAAGGTCTTGCGATACCAACCGATGCCGCCGGGCAAAGCGCCGCCCCCCGTACCCGAAGGATTATCCTGGCTGAAATCGCCCTCAATAGCCCAGTCGTGGGGCAGGTTGAGGCGACGCCAGGCAGAGTCGTCGAATCCGGGTTGGGCAGCCGCCGAGTCGTCGGTCAAGCAAAAAGCCCAGTCGGCCGTGAAATCAATGTCGCGCGCATCGACACCGTCGCCGTTTGGAGCGGAGGCACATCCAGCCAACAGGAGCAGCAAAAGGCAGATGCCCATCAAAGTCTGTATCTGTTTCATTATATCTTTCTTTTACATTATTATATTATTACCTGGGGGGAAAGGGAACCCCTTCTTCGGGTCACCCCCGCCCAGGAAATCATGCAACGGGATGCCGTTAGAACGTAACAGTCTGCGCCTTCCCATTATACTTGACAACAACCCCGCGAGCAGCCAGGCCAGACGGCTGCGCCTTATCGGCTGACACGCGGATGACATTGAACGTGCGTTCCTTCAACATGCCGGGGAACTCACCCTCGCGGTCGCCGATAACCAGCGTCCCCGCTTTGTCGTCATAGGCAAAGGGAATCATGGCATACTGACCCTTCTCGTAGTTGTAGTTCGTACCTTCATCTTCATAGAGGGTGAAAGTTCCGTCCTGCCCGGCGTAGACATAAAGGTCAATGACATCGGCCGGCCGCTCGTCACTATACTGCATCTCAGGACCAAAGGGGATAATGGCCCCTTCGCGGACGTAAAGCGGAATACGCTCGTAAGGCGCGTCAACAGTCAACTGCTGCCCGCCATCGATATGCTTTCCGCTGTAAAAGTCATACCAACCACATCCTTCGGGGAAATACATCGTGCGTTTGCGGGCACCATATTCGTAAACCGGAGCCGCCATCAGGGCTGGGCCGAAAAGGAACTGGTCGCCCACATTATATGTATTCTGGTCGGCAGTGAAATCCATCACCAGCGGACGCATGATAGTGTAATCCTGGAAGTGCGTCATACCCGCCAAAGAATAGATATAGGGCATCAGACGGTAACGCAACCGGGTATAGTAGACAATGCTTTCGTAACAAGGATGGCCTTTGGGGGCAATATGCCAAGCTTCACGGTACGGATACTGGCCATGTGCACGGAACAAAGGACAGAAAGCACCGAACTGATACCAACGGGCATTCAACTCGCGCCACTCCCGGTAGTCTGCGTTCTCGCGGCCCGTCTCGTTGAACTCCTGCTGCCCGGCCACGTAACGGTTCTCTACGCAGAAGCCTCCGATATCCATCGTCCAATACGGAATGCCACTGACAGCAAAGTTCAACCCGGCGGAAATCTGTGCCTTCATGTCTTCCCAACGCGTAGCGATATCCCCGCTCCAAGTGGCCGTAGAATAGCGTTGCAAACCTGCGAAACCGGAACGCGTCAGCAGAAAGACGCGCTTGTCAGGCTCCACGCCGCGCTGGCCATCGTAAATAGCCTCAGCATTCATCAGGGCATAGGCATTGAAGAACTGAGCCGACGGTCCCAAGGCAGTCGGGCCACAGAGATCCTTGCGATACTGCAAGTCCGTACAGTCGCGCACGTTCGGTTCGCTGGCATCCATCCACCAAGCATCTATGCCGAGAGGGTAATAATGGTCCTGCATCTGTTTCCAGAACAATTTGCGCGCCTCGGGCTGGTAGGCATCATAAAATCCGTATGTATAGCCGGGACCTACCCAGTCCTTCAAGCTGTCTTTCACTGATTGCATGTACATCCATCCCTTGTCGGCAAACTCCTTGTAATGCTCGGTCGTGGTATAGAATTTGGGCCATACCGACACCATCACTCGCCCATTCATCGCATGAATGGAATCCACCATCTGCTTAGGATCGGGGAAACGCGCAGGGTCAAACTCATGGCAACCCCACGAGTCCTGCGGCCAGTGCAACCAGTCAATGACGATGTTATCAATAGGTATCTGACGCCGACGAAACTCGCTCAAAGTAGACAAGACTTCCTCTTGCGTATTATATTTCTCACGGCTTTGCCAATAACCCATCGCCCATTTAGGCATCACTTGAGCCTTGCCCGTCAGGGCGCGGTATCCGCTCACCACGTCGTCCATGTCCTCGCCATACACAAAGTAGTAGTCTATCTCCTCTTGCATTTCTCCCCACCAGGACATCTTCTCTTGCTCTTCTTGAGGGACAGGCGTCAACACACGCAGGCCACAATAAGACACACCTCCATCGGGTTCCCACTCAATCTTCAAGGGCACACGTTTCCCGGCCTCAAGGTTAACAGCAAATTTATAGCTGTTGGGATTCCATGCCGTGCGCCATCGTTCGGGCACTACTAATTGGTTATCTATGTAAACCTTCGTATAGCCGGCATAATAAAGTATGAAGCGGAACATCCCGCCCTCCGACGGTTCTATTTCCCCCTCGTAGGTCACATGCGAACCCATGAAAGGAAAGCCCTTCGGCAGGTTGACCACACGCCCCAAGTCTCCGCGCACCAAGTGCTCGAAGTACAGCGAGTCCTCGCGCCGCACTAACGTCTCTGCTCCCGACTGGGCAGCAGGTACGTACGTTCCCGTCAGAGCACCTTCCTTCCCCTCCTTGTCATAGAGTTTGAACACATCGTCCAGTTGGGCATAGTCGCGAGGATCTCCAAAACGGCAGAGGGAATAACTGTCCCACAATACGCCGTAGTTCTTGGTCGACACGATAAAAGGCACCGATACCTTTGTATTGTATTGGAACAGTTCCTCATTCTTGCCCTTGTAATTAAACTCGTCAGCCTGGTGTTGTCCCAGCCCGTACCATCCTTCACCATCACCAGCCGACTGGAATACTTGGCGGACAGTATAAGCGTCCTTGCCTTCCACCTCAATGGGCTGAAAACTACGGCTATCCTCAGCCAATACCTGGTTACCTCCTGCGTCAAAGAAACGCACCTGTCCCGTCGTTTTCGAGACAAATGCACTGACCTGCGAAGTTTTCACCACAATGTCATCCCCTTGCTCATCCACCGTAAAGGCAGTTTTTTCCACCTGGGGCACCACAATAAGGCTTTTCGCCTCTGAGAACTGCTTTTCTGGCGTAGCCGACACATGGAACAGCTTCTCGCCCATTACCTCTACACGTACCTTGCGTACATCCTCTGGTTGTTCCTGCTTGACGGTAACAACCACTCCGTTATCGGTCTTCTGATAGCCGATGCCCGAACAGGCAGCCAGCATCAAGCCGGTAAACAAACAAACTGAAGTGCTTTTTAAGTTCATACAAATACAATTAAAATGATTCTTCCATTGCTTGCAAATATAAGCATTTACAGCAAAAAGCAAGTATCCAGATGATGCAGGAAGAGGGTACTTATGATTCATGTACGATACAATATGTTTCATTTTAGGGTATTATTTGTTGTTTTACTCTCTGCCTCTTGGTAAACCGAAGGCAATACACCAAACTCTTCTTTGAAGTAGCGGCTGAAATACTTCGGATTGTTGAAGCCCAACTGGTAGGCTATCTCCGAAACATTCTGCTGACTTTCGCGCAACAACTGAGCAGCCCTTTTAAGGCGGATAACACGAATGAACTCGATTGGGGTCTTGCCCGTAATTTGCAACATCTTCTTATACATATGTGCCCGGCTCATTCCCAGTTCCCGGCTCAGTTCCTCCACCGACAAATCGCTACGGGCTATATTCTTTTCCACATAAGCAATAGCGTTGGCTATCAATTTCTCGTCCAAAGGCGTGATGGCAATCTCTTCGGGTTCCGGTTCCAAATGTCCCCGTGGTTTGGAGTGACGGCTCAGTTCTATCAGCTTACGCATCCGCAATACCAACACCTCCAAGTTGAACGGTTTGGTAACATAATCATCGGCGCCAACGGTCAAGCCTTCCACTTTGGTCTCGACAGATTGCTTGGCGGTGAGAAGGACAAACGGGATGTCAGCAGTCTGCTTATCCGATTTGACCCTGCGGCACAGTTCCTTCCCGTCCATGACAGGCATCATCCAGTCGCACAGAATCAAATCGGGACGGCACTTCTGGAGTACATCCAAAGCCTCCTTCCCATTACCGGCCGTCCGAACGGAAAAATACAAATCCAAGGTGTCTTTCATAAATTCGACAAAGTCCCCGCTATCGTCCACTATCAATACAAGAGGCTTCTTTCTTTTCTCATTCTCCACCTGCTTACTGCCCGGAAGGCCGGAAACAGATTCCGCGCCCACACCCTCTGCGGATTGTTGTGACGCAGATGCAGGAAGCGAAACTGCCGAGGAAGCCTCGAGATGCTTCACCGGAATATTTATGACAAACACACTGCCTCCGCCGGCATTATCAAACACTTGCACCGTCCCTCCATGCAATGAAACATAATCACGCACCAAACTAAGACCGATGCCGCTTCCCGTAGAAGCAGGCATTCCTTCAACACGTTCGACCTGGTAGAAACGTTCAAAAATGTGCTCTTTATCTTCATCTTTGATACCGATGCCTGTATCGGCCACTTTAAGTTCCAAGGTTTCCGGCTGGTTGTCCAACAACTCAAGAGAAACGCTCACACGTCCCCCATCCGGCGTGAACTTAAAAGCATTGGACAAGAGGTTCATCACCACCTTGCCTATCTTATCCGCATCGAACGCCATATCCAAAGCATCCACAGCCGAATAAAACGTCAGATGAACACCTTTCTTTTCGGAGAGCATGAGGAAAGAGTTACAAATGTTTTGGACGAAAGAGACTATTTCCCCTTCTGACAAAGACAGGTGCGAACCGGCCATCTCATTCTTGCGAAAATCGAGCAACTGGTTCACCAGATTAAGCAGGCGTAAAGCATTGCGATGCATCATCTTCAGCCTCCCAGCGACCAATTCATCATGCTCATCCTTAATCAAGCTTTCCAAAGGCGAAATTATCAAGGTGAGAGGAGTGCGTAGCTCATGGCTCACATTGGTAAAGAAGCGGAACTTCATCTGATTCAACTCTTCGTTCCGCCGGGCATCCTCTTCAATCTGCCGAATCCGGTACTTATTACGTTCGTGCCGTTTCAGCCAGTTGTAAGCCAACAGGAGAATTGCTATTAATAATAATGTGTAAAGCAGGTAAGCCCACGGGGTCAGCCAGAAAGGAGGCAAGATGACTATCTTCAGCCGCGCCTCTTCTTCGCCGGAGAAACCGTCGCCATTGGCAGCCCTGACCTTTAACCAATAGGTACCGGGTGCCAAGTTCGTGTAAGTAATCCGGTGCAGGTTTTCCTTATCGGAAAGCCATTCGTCATTAAATCCTTCCAACTTGTAATAGAAGCGCGTCTTCTCCGGCAAGATGTAGTTGTCAGAAGCCAGGAACACGGTAAATATATTCTGCTTATAATCCAACACGACCTCGCGCGACCTGTTCAAGGCCTCTTGCAGGATGACCCGTCCATCCACCGGAGCCCCCACCTTCACCTCTTTATTAAAAAGGTTGAGCTTAGTGAACATGACATGAGGCGTCTTTTCGTTGTATTTGATATTTCCCGGGCGGAATGTATTAATGCCATACAAGCCTCCGGCTACTATTTCACCCGTCTGCAACAGCTTCAGTGAGCGCTGATTGAAGTCACACCCCTGCAAGCCGTCCTTATCACTATAAATGTAACGACGGAAAGAAAGTGTCTTTTCCTCCGGGTCTTCTTCGGGGATGATGTTGATAAGTTCACCGCCCACACTGGCCCACATTCCCTGCTGACTGTCTTCAACAATGCCCAACACCAGTTGCCGGGAAACATCGGTATCGAGCGACACTTCATACAACACATCGCTGTTCAAGTCGCAGACACTCACTCCTGCCCGGGTAGCCACCCAAAGACGCCCCTCACGGTCTTCGTGCAACTGGATGACTACATTGTTAGAGAACACCGACTTGCCCGAACGCGTACCGGTAAAGCGGCTTACCTTCTTCGTCTCCATATCCATGGAGAAGATGCCGCCCGTCGTACCTATCCACAAATTACCTTGCCGCCCGAGGCAGAGAGAACTGATCCAGTTGGAAGTCAAGCCCGAATTATCGGCCTTATAAGAAACGAAATCGCCTGTCTGGGGATTGAGGCATTGCAGGCCGCTGCCTAAGGTGCCTATCCAAATATTCCCTTCTGCATCTTCGGCCAAAGCCCATACATTATCGTTTATCAAAGAATTAGGGTCTCCGCTACGGTGTTTGTACCGGATGAACCGGTGCCCGTCATAACAATTCAGTCCATTGATATAAGTACCGGCCCACACACGTCCCCGGCTGTCGCGCAACAGGGATGTTATGACATTGCCCGAAAGAGAACGGGTGTCTCCCGGCGTATGTTTAAAATACATCTGTTCGCCCGAGCGCATATCCAGCCGGAGCAAGCCTTCGCCATTGGTACCGAGCCATACGATTCCGTCCCCACCGTCTTCGATGCAATGAATGTCACCCAGTTCCAACAGGTCGAACTTGAAGATGCTTTCATTATATAAAGCCACGCCTTTCTTGTAGGTTCCAATCCAAACGGTGCCCGCATCGTCTTCATAGAACGTTGTCACTGTGTTGTTGGGCAGGCTTCTTGCGTTTTTAGGGTCATTCTTTATATAAACAGATTTCCCGTCGCGGCCGATGATTTCAACACCATCCTGGTCCTTACCCAGCCAAGCCTGGCCTTTCTTGTCTACCATGACGGTGCGGACGGCATCGAAAGGAGTGGCACAATAACTGCGGCGCAACCACTTGTGATGCCAATAATCATAGCAGGCAAAACCTTTCATGCCATAAATCCACACTCGCCCATAATGGTCGGCACAAAGGGTATAGCCACAACGTCCCCGGCCTGCCATGGTTTCGGCGAAACCCTTCTCCGTCGCCGTCAGCTTCAAGGACTGTTTATCCAGGCAATACAGCACTCCGGTATCGTCTATCATCCACAACCCTTCACCGCTTTCCGAGAACGAAACGAGGTTGACATCCTTCAAAGCCTCGGACATGTCTTCAAGGAGAAGGGCTTTATCTTGCCCCGGAATGTAGCGGTACAGTTGCTTGAACCAGGCAAAGTATATCCAGTAGTTCTTCGCGGAGTCTATGTAGAGGTGCGACGGCGCACCGTTGATGCCCTTATCCCACATCCACCTCTCGACGTGGCGGTCGAAACGGTCAGTGGCGGGGTCGTACAAGGCATACCCCTTGTCCGTATGTATCCACAGGCGGCCGTCCCGGTCTTCTTGAATGGAAGAGATGTAGTTGTCCGGCAGAGAGGTAGTATCAGCGGGTTCGTACAGGTAGACTTTCATGTCGTAACCGTCGTAGCGGTTCAGGCCGGAAGCAGTGCCAAACCACATGAATTCCTCGGAGTCTTTGTAGATGGCATTTACTTGGTTGTTGGACAATCCGTCTTTCAGTTCCAAATGTTTAAACATGTAGTTTTGCGCCCCCAGCGAGATGCAAGCAAGGAGCAGCGCACACGGTAACAGGAAGTATTTCTTCATACAATCGGCAATCAAAGGTTTCTCTTTCTCCTTGCAAATGAAAGAAAAAACAGGCAAGGAAACAAGAAGAGAAACGCTTTTTTGCGCGCCGCTTCTTACCTTATTGTATAAATATTCCTGACGCATGAGGGCTACAATGAAGTGCTATCAGTTAAATACCAAACACAACGGTCTTCCCCGTATTTGTTCCTCAGCAGCAACTCATTTTTTCCGGGACGAAGGCGGACGTTCTTCCACTCCAGCACGTTCACCTCGTCGGGCGCGGCCTTTCCCAGCGGCTCTCCGTTCAGGAAAAGCTCTGCCGGGCCGCAGTTGCTGAAGGCTTGCACCGTCGTCACGGGCCGGGTGCGGCGGTCGGCGCGGCGGCCGACGATGTAGACAAACTTATCCGTGGTATTCCAGTTGGCCTTATAGAAATAGAAGGCATCTTTCTTCACCCGGCGGTCGCAAGTGACCAAGCCCTTGTCGTTGCGTCCGGGGTCAGAGCCTTCGCGCCGCCCGGCAGCCGAGAAGTCGAACATGCAC
>CASEKR010000021.1 GCA_949288585.1 uncultured Bacteroides sp.
CGTTGGGGCGCCACTCCTTGTGGTCCTCCAGAATCCATTGGCGCAGCCAGGCTTCGTGCTTGTCCAGGGGAAGGTACCAGTGCGTCGTCTCCTTCATCACGGGCTGGCTGCCGCTGATGGCGCTCTTGGGATTAATCAACTCCGTGGGGCTGAGCGTCGAGCCGCACTTCTCGCACTGGTCTCCGTAGGCGCCCTGCGCGTGGCAACGGGGGCATTCGCCCGTGATGTAGCGGTCGGCCAGGAAAGTCTTCGCCTCCTCGTCATAATATTGCATGGAGGTCTTCTCGATGAACTCGCCCTTGTCGTAGAGCTTGCGGAAGAAGTCCGATGCCGTCTGATGGTGTACCTTCGATGTGGTGCGCCCGTACACGTCGAACGAGATGCCGAACTCCTCGAACGACTTCTTGATAAGCTCGTGATAGCGGTCCACAATGTCCTGCGGCGTGCAGCCTTCCTTCTTGGCGCGGATGGTGATGGGCACCCCGTGCTCGTCGGAGCCGCCAATGAAGAGCACGTCTTCTTTCTTCAGGCGCAGGTAGCGCACATAGATATCTGCCGGGACATACACGCCTGCCAGGTGGCCAATGTGCACCGGTCCGTTGGCATAGGGCAGTGCCGATGTCACGGTAGTACGTTTGAAATTCTTTTCCATAAACTATATTTCTCTTTATATTGTCATAACTTTGCCTGTCACGTCTTTATGCATCGCGCAAAGATAATGCATCTTTGGCATATTCCGGCGAAAAGGCAGGGAAAAACAAGAGAAAAAGCCGCAAAAAGCCCCGTCCCTTAACAACAAGAAAGCGGACTGCTGTTCGCCCCCGGCACTTGCGAAGAAACGCCGAAGCGTTCACAAATGAACGCCGAAGCGCTCGCGAAGAAACGCCGAAGCGCTCAAAAATGAACGCCGCCTAACTCCCGCGTTTTCCTCCTAACCGCTTAAATCTCAAATTCTATTTCGTTAATTCGCCGAAATTTGGCGGTTATCCCACAGATTCTCGCTAACTTTGCCTCAACGACCTGCGCCAATGCCTGCAAGGGAGTTGCCAAACACGAGAAACTACTTATTAATTGTCATGAACAAACTATCGACATTGAGCCAGAAGCTCACAGCGAAATGGCAGGGCACAACAAGAACGGCCGCCATGAAAAGTCTTTTAATCGCACTCATCCTGTTTGCAGGTTGCATAAACAGCAAGGCCGAGCGCAAGCCGGCGGCAGGAGGCTATCCCATCGCGAACTTCGCCCTGACGGCCAACGTGTCCGAGCAAGGGGACTTGTTCGGGCAAATCCTGCAAAACAAAGGGAAACTGGGCGAATGGCTCGCCAACCGGGGGGAAATCCGGGTGCTGGTTGAGAAAGACGGACAAAAAGAAGAGTTGTCGCATTTCAAAGAGAAAAACGTCAGCCGCCGCTTCCCGATGGTAAACGCATTTTACCAGAAATCCCGGCTCATCGCCTCCACCATCAAGCTCCAGGCATTCTGCCCGCTGGCATTGAACGACTTGGAACTATCTTCGTTGCCCGTGCTGATGCTGGAAATGGAATGCGAGAACCCGGGCAAGAAAGCAGACTCCTTTTTTCTGACGCTCAACCCGGCCGACGGGCTTTGCACGTCCTTAGAGACAAAAAACTCCGGCAATATCCACGCTGTCGGCAACAAAGGCTTCCTGATGGCCGTCGATGCCGAGGCAGAAAGACAAGGGAATGCGCTCCGCATCCCCGTCAACCTGAAAGGCAAGGAAAAGAAACGGTTCCGCATCGCACTGTCCCTATACGATGAAGACTGGATTTCCGCCAACCAGTTCCCGGCCGTGGACGACGTCGTGAGTTACGCTTACAGGATGTGGAGCATCTTGGAAACAAAAACCCTGGAGTTCTCCCAAGCCATCCCGAGCAGCGGGGACGAAGAGATAGACACCTACCTGCGCTGGTACATGGTTCCTGCCATTTCATTGACCCGCTACAACAAACGAGGCGAGTTGCTGACCTTGGGATACATGGAACTGAACCCGCGCGACAGCTATTGGACCTCCTGGGTGCATCTGGCGTTCTTCAAGGAAGCCGAGCGGAAAATGATTGAAGAATGCCTGGCATCTGTCACACCGGCCGGAAAGATGCCCACGACCATCCTGCCGCTGATTGAGCGCGAAGACGATTTAGACATCAACGCTTTCCTGATTCTGCGCGTGGCCCGTTTCTACCAGTTCTATCATGAGAAGGAAAAACTGAAAACCTATTGGCCGGTCTTGAAGAAAGCCATGGAATGGTTGATAGCCCGCGACCAGGACGGCATCGGGCTGCCCAAGCAAATATCGTTCTGGGGCGACTGGAAAGACGTGCCGGGCGTGAGCGGGCGCGCCTATTCACCTTTCTCGTGCCTGATTTACCTGGCTGCCTTGAAACAAATGATTTATCTGGGCAAAGAATGCGGCGACCCCACGGCCGTCCAACGCTTTGAAGAAGCATTTGCCAAAGGGCACGAGACCATCAACAAAGACGTCCGGCACGGAGGGTTGTGGAATGGCCGATATTACTGCCAGTTGTGGAAAGACGGAAGCGTAAACGACAAACTGCTGGAAGACCAAACCATCGGCATCCTGTTTGACGTAGTGCCTGAAGAACGGGCCTTGTCTATCATCAATTCGCTGAACGAAATGAGCCTGACGCCTTATGGCGTGGCCGAAACCTTCCCCTACTACCCGGAAGAGTTCGGTCTTGAACCTGCCACCTACCACAACGGGGCCGTATGGCCTTGGGTCAACTTCATGGATTGCTGGGCAAGAATCCGCTTAGGCAAACGGGAAGAAGCCTTGGACATCATCAAAAGAGTGGGACATGCCGACATCGTGGCTTCCGGTGACTGGTCTGCCAACGAACACATCAACAGCCTGACCGGCGAGAACCTCGGTTTCCACATCCAGGGATGGAACGCCGCCCTGTTCGGCACCATCTATTTCGGGCTGGTACACCCGGGCATTGTCTTTTGACAAGAAAGGCTGGATGCCCGCATAGTCCCATCACGATGGCTGAATGTCGCCTACCGCCACCTGGTACTCTTGCCACAGGTCGTCAATATTGTACTCCTCGCCCAAGACATGCTTGATAGCCCCATCGAAAGACCAAGGAATGACTTCCAGGGTGCTCCGGTTGAACTTGCGCAGAAACTCCGGGTCCTTGTTGTCGCGCAACCACACGAAGAAGTAACCCGCCGTGCGGTATCCGTCCATGTAGTTCCCGCCTTTCGGACGCGCCTCCGGACCTTCGAATCCTCCGTTGGCCACGCGCACGGCGTCTGCCATACCCTCGATGAAAGCCCAGAACACCCGGTTGGTGCCGTAGGAACCAATGCCCTGCGGCTCCAACTGGTAGGCATGAGTCAACTCGTGCAAGAGCACTCCGCGCGTTTCGAAGAACAGCTTGGCTGTGTCATTCTCCGCAAAGGAGTTCTCAATGTGGCGCGTGCTGTAGAAAATCGTCACATCACCATTGCCGCCCCCTTTGGCAGAAACACCCTCTATGTCTTCCAGGGTATAATGGATGTTGCGCACCGGGGGAATGCTGTCTTCGGGCGAATCGTAAAGCGTGGCCAGCACGGTGCGTGCCTGCTCCTTGATATACGATTCGGCATCGGGAATAATCCGATGGTAAATATCTGACCCCTTCGTCTCCGGAGCCTTGTCCTCAAACAAAATAGTCCCTACGTTGTAGTCCTTCCAGGCATCCGGATTGTTCTCTGCTCTTTTTTGCGCGGTTGCCGTGCAAGCTCCCAATGCTGCCATCAAGCAGGCGGCATAGAAAAAATGTCTCTTTTTCATACTTACTTATTTTTCTTGTTTTATTTGTTATTTGTCTATTTCGTCAGTCAATGAATAAGGCTTGTCTTCGGGCGACAGTCCACGGCGTTTGTTGGGCGTTGCTCCCATCTTGAACTCCAGCACGCCTCCCTTGAGGATGTCCTCGTGGGTGATGTACATCTTGTCGTACGCCTTTCCGTTCAGCTTCAGCGAGCGCACATAACGGTTCTTGTCGCTGACGCCCGGCGCTTTAATCTCCAATGTGTTTCCGTTGGGGAGCGTCAACTTCAGATAAGGCAGGTAGGGTGTGCCCAGTACATACTGGTCTGTGCCGGGACAAACGGGGTAGAAGCCCATCACGGAGAAAAGGTACCAGGCCGACATCTGCCCGCAATCGTCATTGCCGCCCAATCCGTTGATGTCGTTCCTATACATCTTGTTCAGGATTTCGCGCAGCCAATACTGCGTCTTCCAAGGCTGGGAAGTCCACGCATACAGGTAAGGCACGTGGTGGCTCGGCTCATTGCCGTGCACGTATCCGCCCACCAAGCAATCTTCCGTGATATCCTCGTTGTGCTCGTAATACTTCTCAGGCAGGTGCATGGTAAACAGTTTATCCAGTTTTTCCACGAACGTCTTTTCCCCTCCCATCAAGTCAATCATGCCAAACACATCATGCGGCACGTGGAAAGAGAAATTCCACGAATTGCCCTCGATGAACCCTTCGCCATAGGTTTGCAACACGTCGAACTCCTTCTTGAACGTGCCGTCGCTGTATCGGGGGCGCGCAAAGCCGATGCTCTCGTCGTAGATGTTGCGATAGTTGAGGGCCCGTTTCCGATAGGCGTCCGCCACCTCCCGGTTACCGGCTTTCAAGGCAGTCTGGTAGATGGTCCAGTCGTCATACGCATACTCCAGCGTAGTAGAAGCAGCCGTGCCGCTCTTGTCCAACGGGACGTATCCCAACTTCATATAATCGGCCACGCCTTCGTAATACGGCACCGTGGAAGTGCTCACCATGGCCTCCAGCGCTTCGTCCACATTCGTAAAGACGCCTTTGGCTATGGCATCCGCCAGCACGGAAACGGCATGATAGCCGCTCATACACCAGTTCTCGTTTCCCATCAGGCTCCAGACCGGCAACATGCCGTGCACGCTTTGCTGTTCGTGCTTAATCATCGACTCCACCATGTCCGCATTGCGTTCCGGCTTCACCAAGTTCAGGAAGGGATGCTCCGCCCGGTAGGTGTCCCAGAGCGAGAATATCGTGTAATTGGTAAATCCTTCCGCCCGGTGGATGTTGTGGTCCAGCCCGCGATAAGCCCCGTCTACGTCCATATAGACCGACGGGTTAATCATGGTGTGGTAAAGAGAGGTATAGAACATCGCCTTCTGGTCGGGCGTGCCTTCTATTTCGAAATGGTTCAATTCCCGGTTCCAATCCGTTCGCGCTGCTTCAGCCAACTGTTCGAAGCTCTTGCCCGAGGCTTCGGCGCGCAGGTTTTTGAGGGCGCCTTCCGTGCCGGTGGCCGACAAGGCTACTTTGACCACCAATTCCGGATTCTTGGACGTATCGAAATTGAAATAAGCCACGACCTTGCGGCCTGCCATCTCGGGAAAATTCTTTTCCATGCGGAAGCGGCGCCAAAACCCGTTGTAGAGCACCTTCTCTTTATCCACATACCCATAGTCCCGGATGGGCTGCGAGAAGGAGATGGCGAAGTAGGTGTAATTGGTGCGCGCCCATCCGTTGGTGATGCGGTATCCGGTCAGCAAGGTGTCGTTCTCCACCCGCAGGTTGGTCCACAACACTTTACCGTCGTAATTGTAAATGCCGTGCACCAAGTCCAAAATCAAATGCCCGTCCTTTCCTTGGGGATAAGTATATTTGTGGACGCCTGTCCGCTGCGTGGCCGTCAACTGCGCCCGGATGCCATAATCGTCCAACATCACCTCGTAGTAGCCGGGGGTGGCCTTTTCTGTCGCATGGTCAAAGCGCGAGCGGTATCCCTCTTCCGGATGCTCCGTCCGGCCGGGGTTCAGCTTCACTTCGCCCACGGCAGGCATCAGCAGGAAATCTCCCAGGTCGGAATGTCCCGTGCCGCTCAGGTGGGTATGGCTAAAGCCGACAATCGTCTTGTCCCGGTACTGGTAACCGGCGCAATACTCATACGCATTCTTCTGATAAGCCCCCTCTACATTGTGCGGGACCGTATCCGTGTCCGGACTTAGTTGTACCCACCCAAAGGGAGTGCAAGCGCCGGGAAAGGTATGCCCCATCCCATTGGTGCCGATAATCGGATTTACATAATCCACAGGCTGTTCCTGCGCAAAAGCCGTAGCCCCCACCAACAGGGAAATCACCACGGGAAATAAGAACTTCTTTGTATTCATGACTTTCAATTTTACCCATAGAAAAATTTGCCAAAGGTAAAGCAAGAAACGGATAAAAACAAGGACAAATGTAATTATGTTGAAACAAAGCGGGCGTGGCGCCTGCCGCGCCCGCCCGCTTCTTCAAATCGAACTTTCGCCCCAATCAACCGAACGTTCCCTGGCCGCTGTCATCATCATCCTCGCCGGAACCGCCGCCAGGCGACTGGGCATCCTCGTCATTCTGTAAGCACATACTGTTCGACACCAAACGCTCCACATCGCTCCGGAAGCTCAGGTAAACAGCCAACGCGTCACCGTCCCAATGGGCAGGCAGTGCCAGTTCTGCCGCACCGTCGGCACGGGTAGCCGCATCCAGATCATACACCGCCTCAGCCTTCGCCTTGTTGAAAGCCAGCACCATCGCCACATCTTTTGCCCCGGCGTTGCCGTTGCCGCTGTTGTCCGTCCACGTGAACGACAGTTTCCCGGCGGAGGCCGCTACTGCAGCGTCCGTAGGCACCACCAGGCTGCCCCGGCTCACCATCGCCTTGCCGAAATCCACGGCCGCACCGGCACCACAACCGCCCACTGCATTTTTCAACACATAGGACATGGCCGAACTGTAAGCCGATTGGCCAGGCTCAGGGTCCATGTACCCCACACGAAGATAAGGGATCATTGTTTTCAAGAAGCGAACAGCCTGCGCGAACTTGCCACGCTGACACACTTGTTTTTCCGTCTTCGGGTCATGATAACTTCCAGCCAGCGAACGCATACAGCTGATTGAGTTCCACGAAGTTCCTACTACATTTCCTACTTTCCCTGAGAAACCTCCCAGGATACCTTTTTTAATTTTTCCCATAAAAATAAAGTTTTTGAGTAACACATAATTAATTTTCACCGCATCCTCTTCCCGGACGACTTCTGCAGCAATCCCCGGAAAGATTCACACGAGGAAACGACTATCATTTTCGTTTCGTGTGCAAAGGTAAGAGCTTTATTTTAAATAAACGGACTTTTTTTAGAAAAGTGTTCCCCGAAATATGTAAAGTGCAAAATATCAGCAAGAAAAAAATGCAGTTAGAATATCCTCCCATTCCATCTTCTACCCATTCTTTAAACCTGCATTTTCAGTGGCACATATTTTCAAATAAATATCTGTCAAGTCCTCTGAAATTCCAATCCTTTTTACCGCGTTTCTTGTCGCCTCTTTAGATAATTCCACTATCTCTTGATGCAAAACATTCGTGGCATCATACTTGGGAATAAACAAATTGGATTTCTTCAGACTAAACCCATTTGTCTTAAATGTATCATGAATATACGAATGAACAATAGAACTATTCAAAATACCATTGATAAAATGCGATTCATCTTCCGAGATAAAGTTTCCCTCTATATCTTGACTGATAATGATCGTATGTTTCACACATACGGTTTTCTTCCATTCTCCCCAAGGCGTCAAAGTCTTATTGATGACACTTGCACAGAAATAGGTGTTATCCCTGGCTGCAACAATATGTGGCGCAAAAGTATATTTCCCAATTTTTGAAAGTGCATAGAACTCATTGCCTCGGTGCATTGTTTTACTTTTGTCCGACTGCATATCAAGAATTTTCCTTTGCTCAGAGAAGTACATCGCCAACCTGTAATCCGTATTCATCAGCACTTCAAGCGGCACAGGAGCAGAAGTGTTATTCTCATCGTAAGGGACAATGTGGTAATTGTTACTCCTTTCATATTCAAAAGGTTTAATATCAGGACCTTCTACCATTGGATAAACATACCGGGTTGAAAAATCCCAGCCTTCCGCAGGAATATTCTCAACCTTATATTTTGCGGTTTTCAACGAGAAATTCTTAAAACGGTAATGCCCTTCAATGGAAGATTCGCCCATGCCCGTCATTTTAAACACCTCAAAAGGCGTAGATTCTACACCCGTCCGATACAAATAAGCCGTATTCCCGACAATTGCCTTGTAATCCAAATGAGCAGAGACATAGGTAAAAGCTGTCGAGTTATTCGCCAATTGACATGCTTTTCCCTCTGTAATATCCAAATACCCAAGGGCATCTTTAAATGAACAGCACTTGTTAATGGTATTATCATTGACACGTGCACGCTTCTTTATCATACGGACAGTAATGCCTTGGACATAATCCATTGGCTTCGAACTGAAATAATATGTATTAAAGTCCTGTGTAACGGATTTCGAACCACATTTAAAAGGTCTCATCGGCGGCATCCACCTGTCTATGCGCTGCAAATAGAGGCGTTTCCCATGAATGTAATCAATATAGAAATTTCTAAATTCTTCGTATGAATTCTGCGACATCAAGCTATCCGGCATAAGGAAAGCCAATACACCATCTTCCTTCAGCCAATTAGTCGCAACCACATTGGAGATAAGGGCGCAAATGTTCAATTGCGCACCACCATACATCCCGCCATCATTACAAAATATATGCCTAATGTCACAAAAAGACTTTATCCTTTGCGTATATGTTGCAGGAAGGTGTTCCCACTTCACCCAGGGCGGATTTCCTACAATCATATCCATACCACCAAGACGAGCTATCAACATAAAATTGGTCGCAATCCTTATCCAGATGCCATCCCAATGGTTCACATGCAAATACACCAGTGATTCACACAACGATTCTATCTTCTCTTGCAATTTCCCGCAGTTCTTTTCAGCATCATTCAGTTTACTATAAATGACATTATACAAGATTCGTGGTTCACCTGCCTTCACAAACGCTTGCATCTCACTCATCATTTGTCCGAAATTCTTCTGCTCTACGAGCCTTTTGGGCAAAACCACTTCGAAATTACTGCACTTCAAATTACTTATCGAGTAGGTATAGCAATCTATCCCCTCGTAAGTAACCAAAGAAGGTATAATTGCAGAATCGCCCAAATATACAGGTATTTCAATATCCCTTATCTCACCGAACGCATAGAGAGCCAGATAGTAACTCACACGGGCAGAAAGCACAGAAAGAGGATTGATGTCTATCCCGTAAACACGGCCAATGATTTTGTCGCGGATCATCCTTCTTTCTTCTTTCGTAAGTTCATTGACAGACACATCCCCAACGACCTTCTTAATGAGATTAAGCAAAAAAATGCCAGAACCGCAGCAAGGGTCTATCGCCTTCCAATCCGTAGTTCCGACTATGCCCGTACACTCAGACACGACACTATCAGCCACCCACTCCGGAGTGAAATATTCCCCCATTGAGTGCCTGACAGATTGAGGAATGATAGCCATATACAAATCCTTGAAGATATCCGTGGGAGAATACGACACATTCAATGAGAATGCCGAATATTCATCAACTTTCACAATAAGGACTTTGATTTTTTTGTAGAAATCATCAGACCACTGATTCGCATCAGCATACCACGAAAAGAAATCCCCTTCCAAAAAATTGCGGATGCCCATATTGTTGTAAGAATATCCATCTTCTATCTTCTTGAAGAAATCTTGCATTTGGAATGAATTCAGGCTCAGCAAATCATGATATCCATTCGTTTCTGAATTGAATTGCAAATTGTCCACCACTTTGCAAGCTATCAATTTCACGATAATCGCGTATGTCGTTTGCAGTGCAAACAAGGCTTTGTATTCCAGGTCGGGATTATTGATTCCCTGCGAAAAGATTTGGCTTAAATCAGCCCTGCGTTTTACGATATCATTACTTTTGCCGCTGTCATTTACTGAAAGGTGCATCAATTCCTTCCATTCTTCATACAACATCGTTGTCTTATCCGTTGGGTTCAACAGCAATTCATTATATAAGATTTTAGCTATCTCCTTGGATGTAGAATCAGATGCCTCACGAATTGCAAAGTCTATAACGATATTTACTGGCTCAAACTTCTTAGTATCATCGCTTAATATGCCGCGAATGATTATGTCGATGTCATTAACCGTCATTGGCCGTAACATGGTCGACTTTACTTCGTTAGCCACAAACTGGAAATAGGCGATTTTGATACCGTCAGTCAGGATAGCATCATATCTGACACCACTCAAGTTATACAAAGCCATAAGGTAATCCTTGACTTGGGCTTTGGCCTGTTCTACCTGTTGGGGATTTTGCAGTTTCGAACAATGCTTATATTCTATCACCAAGCTGTTGACAACAGTATCCAAACGGCCATGGCCGCTACGTCGGTTCTCAAGTCCTTTAAATGTATGAACGATGCCATCCACTGGTTGTTCCTTTTTGATATGAAGGTCGACCCCAGTCTTACTCCTGATAAGGAAGTACAATTCATTCTCAAAAACAGATGATGTCTCTGCTTCTGATTTTGACAGTTCTGACTTGCGAAGAATAGTTGTCAATGCGGCATCTATCTCTGTACGATACTCACCGCTGTTTATCCACTGGCTTATTTGCTGTTCTCTACCCATATCAAATATATCAGAATTCTAGAATTTCCCCATCAGATGAAATTTCCATGCCTGTTGATGGCTCAGTTCCATTTAGATTTTGCAAAGATGCGAAATTTTATTGAGCATACAGCATAAAACAGCCAGAGTTTGCTACAACAGACAGAGAGATTGGCCAAATTTTGAAGCTTAACAATCCCCTGCCAAGCCTGTGCCCCTATTTTCTGACTAATTTTCGCCTCTTTCTTCCCGACTCTGCACATATATTGCTAACTTTGCGCCATAACGTCTTAAACAAGAAGATTATGAACCCGACGACACGGCTTTACCCGATAGGCATACAAACCTTCGAAAAACTAAGGAAAGGCAATTACCTGTATATAGACAAAACGGAATATGTCTACCGCATGGCACATTCTGGCGCGCAATACATGTTCCTGAGCCGTCCGAGAAGGTTTGGCAAATCTCTGCTGGCCAGCACGCTGCACAGTTATTTCGAAGGGCGAAAGGATTTGTTCCAAGGCTTGGCCATTGAGCAGTTGGAAACCGAATGGGTTCCTTATCCTGTGCTGCATTTTGACATGAGTACTGCCAAACATGCAGATAAAGAACGTCTGGAACAGGAACTGAACTTGAAACTATTAGGTTATGAGCAGATATACGGACAGGGAAAAGGAGAAGTAAATGCCAACCAACGGCTGCAAGGATTGATTAGGCGCGCTTATGCCCAAAGCGGCCGCCAGGTGGTGATACTCATCGATGAATACGACGCGCCATTGCTGGACGTGATGCACGAAAATGAAAACCTGCCCGCCCTGCGCGACGTGATGCGAAACTTTTACAGTCCCCTGAAAGCCTGCGATCCCTACTTGAGATTCGTATTCCTGACAGGAATCACCAAATTCTCACAACTAAGCATCTTCAGCGAACTGAACAACATCAAAAACATCAGCATGGAAGAAGCATTTGCCGCCATCTGCGGCATCACAGAAGAGGAAATGCGACAACAAATGAAGCCGGACATCGGCGCACTGGCTGCCAAATTGCAGGCAAGCCCGGAGGAAACGATCGCAAAACTAAAAGAGAATTACGATGGTTATCATTTCACCTGGCCCTCGCCCGATATATATAACCCGTTCAGTTTGTTGAACGCCTTCTCCAGTGGGAAAGTTTCCCCCTACTGGTTCGGAAGCGGCACACCCACTTACCTGATAGAGATGTTACGCAAGTTTGGCATGACCGTCTCCCAACTGGGCGGGGAAGTCAAAGCCCTGGCCAGCGATTTCGACAAGCCGACGGAAAGGCTGGGCAGCATCATCCCCCTGCTCTACCAAAGCGGCTACTTCACCATCAAACGCGGCAATCCCCTGTTCGATTCCTACATCCTGGGCATCCCCAACCGGGAAGTGCGCACCGGACTGATGAGAAGCCTGGTGCCCTACTATCTGACGCCCGAAACGCAACAGACCTCATCCGCCGTGCTTGACATGGCAGAAAGTCTCTACAACAACGACATGGACGCCACCCTACGCCACCTGCAACAGTTTCTTTCCACCGTTCCCTATTGCGACAACACCGACTACGAAGGCCACTACCAGCAGGTGCTCTACATCATCTTCAGTCTGCTGGGCAGTTACGTGGACATAGAAGTGCGCACCCCGCGCGGACGGATAGACATGGTGATGCGCACCCCGCACGCCCTGTACCTCATCGAACTGAAACTGGATAAAGATGCCGACACGGCCCTGCAGCAAATCGACCTGAAGAACTACCCGGAACGCTTCGCACGATGCAATCTGCCGATTGTAAAAGTCGGCATCAGCTTCGACCGGCAGAAGCATACACTGGCCGGATGGAAAATCGGATAAAAACAGCCGATCCCCCCATACTCCCCCCGCCCCAGCTTCGTTTCCATGCGCACCACACAAAAACGAACCAATAACGAGCCAATAACGAACCCATAACGAAGCGGGTACGGACGACAAAAACAGGCACGCATGTTTTGTAGTGCCTGCGGTTTGCACTATCTTTGCACGCAAGAATATTACCATTGATTGCTCATGAAAATAGAAGAGAAACTGACCGCCGCCGTCGTGAGCGGCCTCAAGGCACTCTACGGGCAGGACGTGCCCGCCAAAGATGTGCAGTTGCAAAAGACCAAGAAAGAGTTTGAAGGACACCTGACGCTGGTTGTCTTCCCCTTCCTGCGCATGTCGCGCAAGGGGCCCGAACAGACGGCGCAGGAGATTGGCGAATATCTGAAGGCCAACGAGCCCGCCGTGGCAGCCTTCAACGTCATCAAAGGCTTCCTGAACCTCACCGTTGCCTCCTCCGCCTGGATTGAACTGCTGGACGACATCCACGCCCGGGAGCAGTATGGACTGACCGCCGCCACGCCCCAGTCGCCCCTGGTGATGATTGAGTATTCGTCGCCCAACACCAACAAGCCCCTCCACCTGGGACACGTGCGCAACAACCTCCTGGGCAACGCCTTGGCCAACATCATCGCCGCTAACGGCAACCGCGTGGTCAAGACCAACATCGTCAACGACCGTGGCATACACATCTGCAAGTCCATGCTGGCCTGGCTGAAGTACGGCAACGGCGAGACACCCGAATCTTCCGGCAAGAAGGGCGACCACCTTATCGGTGACTACTACGTGGCCTTCGACAAGCACTACAAAGCCGAGGTGAACGAGCTGATGGAGCAGGGCATGACCAAGGAAGAGGCCGAAGCCGCCTCGCCCCTGATGAAAGAGGCCCGCGAGATGCTGGTGAAGTGGGAAGCCGGCGACCCCGAAGTGCGCGCCCTGTGGAAGAAGATGAACGACTGGGTGTACGCCGGATTTGACGAGACGTACCGCATGATGGGCGTCAGCTTCGACAAGATATACTACGAATCCGAGACCTACCTGGAAGGCAAGAAAAAAGTCCTCGAAGGCTTGGACAAAGGTCTGTTCTACCGCAAGGAAGACGGCTCCGTGTGGGCCGACCTGACGAACGAGGGCTTGGACCACAAGCTGTTGCTCCGTTCAGACGGCACATCAGTTTACATGACGCAGGACATCGGCACCGCCGAACAGCGCTTCGCCGACTACCCCATCGACAAGATGATTTACGTGGTGGGCAATGAGCAGAACTACCACTTCCAGGTGCTCAGCATCCTGCTGGACCGCCTGGGCTTCGAGTGGGGCAAGAGCCTGGTACACTTCTCCTACGGCATGGTGGAACTGCCCGAAGGCAAGATGAAGAGCCGCGAGGGTACCGTGGTGGATGCCGACGACCTCATGGCTGAAATGATTGCCACCGCCCGCGAGACCAGCGGCGACCTGGGCAAGCTGGACGGCACTGAAGTATTTCATCCTCAAGGTGGACGCCCGCAAGAACATGACGTTCAATCCGAAGGAATCCATCGACTTCAACGGCAACACAGGCCCCTTCATCCAATACACCTACGCCCGCATCCGCTCCGTGCTGCGCAAGGCTGCGGAAGCAGGCATCACCTTGCCCGAGCGTCTACCCGAAGGCATCGAGCTGAGCACCAAAGAGGAAGGCCTCGTGCAGATGCTGGCCGACTTTGCCGGGGTGGTGCGACAGGCTGGCACAGATTATAGTCCCTCGCTCATCGCCAACTACTGCTACGACTTGGTGAAGGAGTACAACCAGTTCTACCACGACTTCAGCATCCTGCGCGAAGAGAACGAGGCCGTGCGCCTGTTCCGCCTGGTGCTCTCCGCCGAAGTGGCGAAGATGGTGAAGCTGGGCATGGGCCTGCTGGGCATCGAGGTGCCGGAGCGGATGCCTGCCCCACGGCGGACTGCAACGTGATGTTGCCGCCGTGGCGGTTCATGACCTGGCGGCAGAGGCTCAGGCCGATGCCGGAGCCGCCGGGTTTGGTGGTGAAGAAGGGGACAAAGACCTTGTCCTGCACGTCGGGCAAGATGCCCTCGCCATTGTCGCGCACATAGATGACGCACTTCCAGGAGAGGGCTTCGGCGGTGCCCACCTCGATGCAGGGGTCGGGCATCTTGGCGCAGGCTTCGCGCGCGTTCTTCAGGAGATTGATGAGCACCTGCTCCACCTGAGCGCGGTCAATGTGCAGCTGGATGTCCTCGGCGGGGAGATGGATGCGGATGGCGGGGTCGGGATAGAGCTTGCGCAGGTCGGCCAGCAGTTCGCGCACAGAGACGGGACGGCGCACGGGGGCGGGCAGGCGGGTCAGTTTGCGGTAGTTCTCCACAAACTCCAGCAGGCCCTTGCTGCGGCGGCAGATGGTCTTCATGCCCTGCTGCATCACGGCATAGTTTCGCTCGTTCATCTCGCGCTCGCTCAGGGTCTCGCTCAGGGAGAGGATGGGCGTGATGGAGTTCATGATTTCGTGCGTCAGCACGCGGATGAGTTTCTGCCAGGCCTCCATCTCGTTGCGCTCCAGCAGGCGGGTGCGGAATCCCTGCATCGCTTCGGACAGTTCCCCCGCCATCTCCTCCATCGGGCGGTTGCGGTAGGGCGAACGGAAGGAAATCATCCGGTCGTCGTGACGCAGGCTCTCCGCCAGGCCGCGCATCATGCGCATCTGCACCATCTGCATCCGGTAGAGGCGGACAGCCATCAGCAGCAGCAACAGGAAGAGGGTGGCGGCACAGAACCACAAGTGGCACTCCACCAGTACATACACCCCGACCGACATCAGGGCAAAGCCTGCCACGTGGAGCAGGACGATGAAAGAATAGCGTCTCATAAGCCCAGTTTTTCCAGTTTGCGATAGAGGGCGAAGCGGGTGATGCCCAGGTATTCCGCCGCGCGGGTCATGTTGCCGCCGCTCAGGCGCAGGGCGCGTTCGATGGTCTGCCGCTCCAGTTGCTCCAGGTTCAGCGTCTTGGCGTCTTTCAGTTTATCCGCACGCGAACCGGTAGCTTGGAAGAGGAAATCTTCCGGCCGGAGCAACGAGCCGTCGCCCAGAAGTACGGCGCGCTCCATCACGTGTTGCAGTTCACGTACATTTCCCGGCCAGGCATATTTCAGCAGTTTGTTCTTGGCCTCGCGCGAGAGGCCGCGCATCTCCTTGCGGTACTTGCGGGCATAGCGTTGCAGGAAATGCTCTGCCAGCAGGAGGATGTCGTTCCCCCGGTCGCGCAAGGGCGGGATATGCAGTTCGATGGTGTTGATGCGGTAAAGCAAGTCTTGTCGGAAACTCCCTTCCTCTACCAGACGATGGATGTCGGCATTGGTGGCGCAGATGAGGCGCACGTCGATGGGCATGGCCTGCGTGCTGCCCAGGCGGACGATTTGCCGCTTCTCAATAGCAGTCAGCAGCTTGGCCTGCATCGGCAGGGAGAGGTTGCCAATCTCGTCCAGGAAGAGCGTGCCGCCCGTGGCCGCCTCCATGCGTCCCGCCTTGGCCTTGCGGGCATCGGTGAAGGCGCCTTTCTCGTAGCCGAACAATTCGCTCTCGAACAGTTGCTCGGGGATGCTGCCCAGGTCGATGGTGACGAAGGGCTTCCCGTAGCGGGGCGAATGGCGGTAGAGCAACCGGGCGATGATGTCCTTGCCCGTGCCATTCTCGCCTAAGATGAGTATGTTGGCATCGGCCTCGCGCAGCTTCTCCACGGTAGCGAACACCTGGCGCATGGGCTCGGACTCGCCGATAATCCGTTCCTCGGAGCTTCCGCCCGCAGGGTCGCTCAGCACCTCTACTTGTTCCTTTAGTTGGTTCACCTCGCGGCGGGAGCGGCGCAGCTTCATGCCGGAGGAGAGGGTGGCCAGCAGTTTTTCCTTCTCCCACGGCTTGGGGATGAAGTCGGTGGCGCCCGCCTTGATGGCACGCACGGCCTTGTCGGTGTCGGAGTAGGCGGTCATGAAGATGACCACCCCACGTCGCGGCTGAAGTTCATGTCCAACAGAATGAGGTCTGGACAGAACGTGTGCATGAAGTGCTCGATGCGTTCGGGACTGACGGCCACCTTGATTTTCTCCGCCAGCGGCTCCAGCAGCAGGTTGAGGGCGAAGAGGACGTCTTCGTTGTCGTCCACGATGAGGATTTTTCCCAGTTGTTCCATTGCAAATGATAATTTATTTTTGAGGAGTTAAAGAAGTTAGAAGAAGTTATCGCCCGCCAAGGCGGGCTAAGGAGTTAAAGCCAATAGTTGGTTCAACGATGCTCGCCCCGCTAAATTCCTATTTATTCTTCCCGCTGGCAAAGATACGCATAATATCCATGTGTTGTGCGTGCGGTTGCGCACGTTTTTTGTGCGTTATTGCACGCTGGGAGGGACTTCCTTCTGCACATAAATCGCTATGCACAAACGGTTTGCATCTTTGGCACAGTATTTGAACATGAGAAGGGCACAAACTGATTGTTATGAGATTCAAACTGATGATAGCACTTGTCTTGTCCCTCGCCCGTCCCGGCCTGCCGTCGGGCTACGGGCAGGGACTGACGCTCACCCTGGAGCAGGCCATCGAACGGGCCAAGCAATCGTCTCCCGACGCGCAGAGTGCCCGGCACACGTTTCGTTCGGCCTACTGGAACTACCGTTATTACCGTGCCAACTACCTGCCAGCTCTCACGCTGACCTCAACTCCCTACTTAGACCGGGCTATCAACCGCATCACCATGGGCGACGGGGCAGTGCGCTTCGTGGAACAGAATCTGCTGAGCACCGACCTCAGCCTGAGCCTCAACCAGAACATCGCGTTGACCGGGGGCACGCTTTCATTGACCACTTCCGCCCAACGGCTGGATATGCTGAGTGAGCATTCTTCGTCGTGGCAGACTTCGCCCGTCACCATCGGATACAGCCAAAGCCTCTTCGGCTACAACAGCCTGAAGTGGGACAAGCGCATCGAGCCGATACGTTACGAAGAAGCGCGCAAGGCTTATGTGGAAACCTTGGAACTGGTAGCCGCCACGGCCACGCAGAAGTTCTTCGACCTGGCCACGGCGCAGAGCAACTTGGAAATCGCCACCACCAACTATGCCTATGCCGACACGCTCTACGCCTACGCCCGGGGACGATACGACATTGGCACCATCAGCGAGAACGAGATGCTGCAACTGGAAATCAACAAGCTGAACGAGGAGACCAACTGCATGAACGCACGCATAGAAGTGGAGAACGCCATGCAGGAGTTGCGCTCTTACCTCGGCATCCAGCAGGACACCGACTTGCAAGTGGAATTGGACGATTCCATCCCCGCTCTCATGGTAGACCTGAGCGAAGCCCTCCTGCTGGCCCATGCCAACAGTCCCGACATCTTGAACATGCGCCGCCGGCGGATAGAGAGCGAGAGCAACGTGGCCAACGCCAAAGCCAATGCTGGGCTGAAGGCCGACATCTACCTGCGCTTCGGCCTGACCCAGACGGGGGAGAAATGGAAAGATGCCTACCGCGACCCGCTCAACCAGCAGTACGTCAGCCTCAGCATCTCGCTCCCCCTCCTCGACTGGGGCCGGGGGAAAGGGCAGGTGCGCGTGGCACGCTCCAACCGCGATTTGGTCTACACGCAGGTGGCACAGGACGAGACTGATTTCCAACTCAACGTGCGCAAGCTGGTGAAGCAGTTCAACCTGCAATCGCAGCGTGTGCGCATCACCGCCCGCACAGACCGCACCGCCCAACGCCGCGCCGAGGTGACACGCCGGCTCTACCTACTTGGAGAATCCTCCGTACTGGACCTCAACGCCTCCATCAGCGAGAAAGACGCAGCGCGCCGCAACTACGTCGCCGCCCTCAACGAATACTGGAGCCTGTTCTACACTCTGCGAAGCCTCACGCTCTACGACTTCGAGCACGACAGACCGCTGGAGGAGGACTTGGAGAGGCTGCTGGAATAAATAGGAATTTAGCGGGGCGAGGCCCCGCAGGAGAAGTTAAAGGAGTTAGAGAAGTTATCACTTCGCTTCGCTCCATTAGAAGTTAAAGCCAATACCTTGTGTATGGCATACATACAAATCCCGCCTTGGCGGGCGATAACTTCTTCTAACTTCTTTAACTCCTCAAAAATAAATTATCATTTACCAACAAGATATGGACATACAACTGGAAAAGAAACCGTGGTACATCCGCTACCGCTATCACCTGCTGGCCGGAGCCGCCTTCCTGAGCCTGCTCGTCTATGTCATCGTCCTCTCCTTGGGACCGCGCCGCCTGCGCGTCTCGCTGGACGACATACAGATTTGCGAAGTGAAAAGAGACAAGTTCCTGGAATACGTCGATGTGGAAGGGCTCGTACAGCCCATTCTCACCATCCTCGTCAATGCCGAAGAGGGCGGCAGCGTGCGAAGCATCGTGGCCGAAGAAGGCAGCCTGCTCCGGCAGGGCGACACCATCCTCGTGCTGGAAAATCCCGAACTGCTGCGCAGCATCGAAGACCAGCGCGACGAATGGGAGAAGCAACTCATCACCTACCGCGAGAAGGAAATAGAGATGGAGCAGCAGAGCATCACCCTGCAAAAGCAAGCCCTGCAAACGGAGTACGAGCTGGAGAAGCTGCGCAAGACGTTCCGCCTCGAACGGGAAGAATATGCGATGGGCGTCAAGAGCAAAGCCCAACTGGAAGTGGCCGAGGCAGAATACCGCTTCAAGATAGAGACTGCCCGCTTAGAACGAGAGAGCCTGCGCCACGACTCGACTGTCAACCTCATCCGGCACGACCTCCTGCGGGGCGACCGCGAACGCGAACATAAGAAGTATGAACGCGCCCGCCGCCGGTTGGACGGACTCGTCGTAAAGGCACCCGTCAGCGGACAGTTGAGCTTCGTCAAGGTAGTGCCCGGGCAACAAGTATCCGCTGCGGAGAACATTGCCGAGGTGAAGGTGCTAGACGCATACAAAGTACACACCTCGCTGAGCGAATATTACATCGACCGCGTCACCACCGGCCTGCCAGCCACCATCACTTACCAGGGCCGCCGCTACCCCCTGCGCGTATCGAAAGTAGTGCCCGAAGTGAAGGAGCGCACCTTCGACGTAGACCTCGTATTCACCACCGACTCCCTGCCGGACAACCTACGCGTGGGCAAGAGCTTCCGCGTGCAGATAGAACTGGGACAGCCCGAAGAAGCCTTAGTCATCCGGCGCGGCGACTTCTACCAGTCCACCGCCGGGCAATGGATCTACAAGCTCAACGCCGACCGTACCTGCGCCCGCCGCGTCCCCCTCGGCATTGGGCGGCAGAATCCGCAACAATACGAAGTGACCGACGGTTTGCAGCCCGGCGATTGGGTCATTACCACGGGATATAGTAACTTTGGCGAGGCGGAGGAACTGGTGATTAAATAGGAATTTAGCGGGGCAAAGCCCCGCAGGAGAAGTTAAAGGAGTTAGAGAAGTTATCACTTCGCTTCGCTCCATTAGAAGTTAAAGCCAATACCTTGTGTATGGCATACATACAAATCATTGGCTTTAACTTCTGAGTCCGCCTTGGCGGGCGATAACTTCTTCTAACTTCTTTAACTCCTCAAAAATAAATTATCATTTATATGAAAACCCTGAAATATGCGGCACGCCATTTGGCACGTGCCAAATCTTACACTCTTATCAATGCCGTCGGCCTAGCCCTGAGCCTGGGCTGCTGCATCATGCTGGCCCGCTACCTGCATCGCGAGTACACGGTAGACACGCATTGTGTGGACCGCGAGCGTATCGTTGTGCCACTACAAGATATTGACGGCAATGTACATCCCTCGATTCTGAATCCCGAATGGCTGACCTTGGATAGCACTTACCTCGCCGACAGCCAGATACTGGAGCGATGCCGCCTCATCTTGCAACAGAACGACCTTGTGCAGCGGGGCGAGAGTCGCTACCAGGCTCATGTGCTGGCGGCAGACTCCAGCTTCTTCCATTTCTTCCGCTACCCGGTGCAGGTAGGCGAGGCGGTCTTACATGCCCCCACGGACGCCGTGCTGACCGAGGCGTGCGCCCACCGCTTCTTCGGCCACGAGAATCCCGTGGGGCAGGTGCTAAACTATAACGGCCAGGAAGTGACCGTACAGGGCGTGATAGGCGAGCCCGCCTGCAAGACCACCTTACACTTCGATATGGTGGTGGCCTACAACCTAAGCGACCAATGGATCAGGATGCCGTGGGAACTACTACACGTACTTCCTTCCGTAGACCTGTCTGCCATCAACCGCCAAGCCAATGCCTACCGCCCCTTGCAAAATAGCAAAGATGATGTGTTCCAGCTTGGACGACAACTACGCTACCAATTCCTTACCTTGGAAGAATTCTATTTCGACCAGACCTCCGGCGACGAGGGCATCCGCCTGATGCGCAGCCAAGGCAACCTGCGCTATCTCCACCTGCTGACGGGCGTGGCCGTGCTCCTGCTATTGGTGGGGATGCTCAACTTCGTCAACATCTACATGGTGCTGCTGATGAAGCGCAGCAAGGAATACGGCATTAAGAAAGTCTTCGGCCTGCACCGTCTGCCCCTCTTCCTGCAAATCTATGCAGAAAACTTCCTGCTCTGCGCCGGAGCATTGCTGTTAGCCTGGACTTTGGTAGAGATGGGGCAACCCATACTGAACCGGCAGGTAGGCGACACCATTAGTTACACGGCTTTCGACGCCTGGCTGTCCTTCGGCTTTCTCCTGTTCTTTCCCCTGCTGACGTCGCTCTATCCTTACCTGCGCTACAACTATCGCCCTCCCCTGCTCTCGCTCCGCACCATCGGCACCACGCGCCAGTCGGTAACGGTACGCATGGGCTTCCTTTTCCTGCAATATTTGGTGACCCTCCTGTTGCTGGTGCTGTCCGTCTATTTTGTCCGCCAACTGTACTTATGGTTAGACACGCCTCCGGGCTTCCGCACGGAGGGCATCGTACACGTCAACCTCAACCACGAAAGGCAAGACTACATGAACACCAGCGAAGAAGAGCACAGGGCGGAGTATGCCCGCCAACAAGAAGTGGCACAGCGGCTGGAAAGCTGCCCCTACGTGAACAAGACATTGCCGATAAATCATGGCGGCGTATTGTCCCAAGGTTTCCTTTCCACACTTATCAACGACCGCAACGAACAGGTCAAAGCAACCACCTTTTTTGTTCAGCCCGGCTTCTTCGACCTCTACGACATCCCCGTGCTGGAGGGCCGCATAAACAATGAAGACGAAGGATACCGAATGGTTCTCAACCGCCGGGCGATGGAAATGTTCGGCTACCAGCACCGTGAGGAAGCCTTCGTACGCAGCGAAACGGCCTTGTGGATTTTCGTCGCAGCGGACGGCAGGATAATGGAAGGAGGCACCCAACCGATGCCCGTCACTGCGGTGGTAGAAGACTATTGCAACGGCCATCTCTCGCTGGGAAGGCAACCCATGGCGTTCATCGTGCAAGATGTCGTATCCGGCAACGAATGGGCGCTCTCCGTTGCCCCGGGTCGTGAGCGAGACTTAAAGGATTACCTGCTCCAGACAGTACAAGAAATCTACCATTCCGACGAATACATCTACTCCCGCCTTTCCGACGAAGTGGCGGCCATCTATGCCAACGACCGCCGCGTGGCCTATGTTAGTTCGGCCTTCGCCCTGATAGCCATCATAGTCTCCTGCTTAGGACTGCTGGGCGTGTCGCTCTTCGACCTGCGCCAGCGTTACCGCGAGATTGCCATCCGCAAGGTGAACGGAGCCAGGCAAAGAGACCTCTACCGCCTGCTCTTCCGCAAGTATGCCGTGGTGCTGGGCGCGGCCTTTGTGGTGTCCGTACCCGTTGCCTGGTACTTCGTACACCGATACACGGCGGACTATGTGGTGAAGACGCCGCTCCAATGGTGGATGTTCCTCGCGGCCTTAGGCGTGGTGGCCGCACTGTCATTAGGCACGCTGTGGTGGCAAGTCCGCCGCGCAGCCTCCGCCAACCCGGTAGAATCGCTCAAGCGGGAATAACAAAAACACGAACAAAAACGACTATATACATATACTATGCTACTACATTACTTGAAAGTCGCCATCCGGCAACTCCTGAAATACCAGGTGCAAAACCTGATAAGCATCGTAGGGCTGGGCGTGTGCCTGCTCTGCTTCAGCGTCTGCCTCTACGTGGGGCGGTTCATACTGACCACTGACCATTGCTTCGAGAATCGCAACCGCATTGCGGAAGTGCAACTGGAAAAAGAAGACGGCACGCCTTATGGCTACGCTCATATTCCCTTGGTTCACCAATTGGCCGGCCAACTCCCCGCAGGAGTAGAGGCCGTCGCCTTCGTAGACCTGTCGCTGCGCGATTATACCTTGAGCTTGGCCTCGGGCGAAGAGTTGCCTTTCCAAAAGTTGTTCACGTTGGAAGCCGACTCCAACTACCAGCGGGTGTTCGGCGCGGAAGTATTAGCCGGTTCATGGGAAACTGCGGCACACACGCCCAACGCTGTTGTCTTGACCGAACACTTTGCCAAGCGTCTGTTTCCCCATCCGTCTGAAGCCATCGGCCAGCGGCTGTTGTTGACCAATGGAAAGGATTTCGGGCAAGACCAATGGAAAGAAGAGATGGGTAACGTGGCCTACACCGTGCAAGCCGTGGTAAAAGACCTGCCGGTCAACACCACACTAAGCCAGATGAATCCGGTAGACCTGCTGACATTAAACGACGTAGTAGGTGCCTTGCATGCCTGTCGGGAAGCATATAACATACTAAGTGGCCAATTGTATGCCCTGCTCAGACCCGGCTTCACTCCACAGCAACTGGCCAGGGAGTTCCAGCGACAAAATCTGAAAATACCGTTCGGTCCCCAAGAGTGCCCGGTTACAGCCATACCCTTCGGCCAATTGTTCTGGCAAAACACTACCTTCGGAATCTTTGCCGCCATTGCCCTGACACTGGGGACGCTCATCCTGCTGGTAGGATTGCTCAATTTCTTCAGCTTCGCCTGCGGCTCTTATCTCAACCGCCTGCGTGAATATGCCCTGCGCCGGGTATCGGGCAGCCGGGCACGACAATTGCTGGGGCTGCTCTTCACACAAGCCGTACTGACGGTGGTGTTGGCTTTCTTAGTGGCGGGCTGCCTCACGGAAGTATGGGTGCCCCGCCTGTACATTCCGCTCGGCGACTTCAAATTAGAGGTGGACAGCGGAGAACTGCTGGGCCAATGCGCCCAATACCTGGCAGGCATCCTGCTGCTTACCTTAGTAATATGTGCGGCTACGGTCGCCTATGCCTGCCGCATCCCCATCCAAACCGGCATCCGGGGGACAGGAAGCATACGTCGCGGCGGGAAGCACATCGTGCGCAACGCCTTGCTGGCCGTACAGTTCTTTGCCTGCTGGGTATTCGTGACCTTGGCCACCGCCCTCTACTTGCAAACAGAGACTATCACGTCGGCCTTGTTCAATACCTTGTCCCGCCAACAGAAAGAAGAGATACTGAGCATCCCCCTGCGATATTCCTTTATGAGCGCAGCCGACAAGCAGGCTCTCGTCGGTCGCATGAAGCAACACGCCGGGGTAGAAGACTGCCTACTGGCCGAAAGGACTTACGGCAACGGCATGTGGATGACCAGCTTAGCAGTGGACGACGAGAAAGGAGAGCAACAACGGTTCGACGTCAATCTCATGAACGTCGCCCCCAACTTCTTCCCATTCATGAACTTGGATCTCCGACAGGGAAGAACAATGCGCGACAGCACCGAAATAGTGATAGATACCCGCTTAGCCCGGCACATCTCCCAACTGACAGGAAAAGAAGCCGGCAATGTCTTGCTACATCCGTGGAATGACCCGCCATTCAACGTGTGCGGTGTAGTAGACCAGCTTACGACCAACGCCTATACACAGAAGGGAAGATGGGAAGAGACGAAAGGCCTCTACTACGAATACACGCGTTTCGATGAAGACCTCGGTCATTGCTACCTGAAGTGCCGTCCCGGGCAGACCGACGCCGTACGCCGCCACGTGGTTGCCGTCCTGACGGAAGTCCTTCCGTCAAGCATTCCAATAAAAGTCAACACCTTCCAGCAAGACTTGGAAGAGTCATGCCAAACAGAATCCAGCCTGCAGGGTCTCGTCCTGTTCTTTGCCATCGTATGCGTAGTAATTACCCTGCTGGGCGTCTATGCCGCTATCACGCTCGACACCGAGCGACGGCGCAAAGAGGTAGCCATCCGCAAGGTCAACGGCGCAGGCCGCCGGCAGATATTCCTGCTCTTCGCCCGGACATACGGCTGGCTGCTTGCGGGCACGGCAGCGGTGGCCTTCCCGCTTCTCTACATAGCCCTGCGGGAATCGCAAGGAAGCTATGTGGTATTCTTCAACTTCGGTCCCCTGTTCTGGCTCTGCATCTTCCTGTCCGTTGCGCTGGCCACGACGCTGACAGTGGTGTTCCGCATCACGAAGATTGCGCGGCTGAACCCGGCAGAGGCGATAAAGACAGAATAACAAACGCTTCAAAAACATATTAAACACTATGTTATTACATTATTTGAAAGTCGCCGTCCGGCAAATGCTGAAATACAAATCCCATCAGTTAATATCCGCCCTGTGTTTAGCGGTGGGCATTATCTGTTTCAGTTATGTGTGGCTGTTTGTCGACATGATAAACGAAGTATTCGAACTGCCGAACTACGACCGGCGCGTCTCCTTGCACTTAATCCAAGAGAACAGACACTTCAGCGATTACTCACCCAACGAAATCCTTCGCCTGCAAGACGAATTGAAACCGCTGGGCGTGGAGGGAGTGGCTGCCGGCACATACGCAACCGAGGGCGAAGTGGAATTTATCGACGACGAAGGGCGCGTAATGCCCTACATAGCGAGGTATAACCGAACCAACGCCTATAATTTTACTTATTACGGCATGAGTGTCCAAGGACTTAAAAGCGAACTAAGACCGTATGACGTGGTACTCTCCGCTTCCTTTGCCCGGAAAGTTTTCGGACAGAAGAACCCCGTGGGTTGCAAGCTACGCCTGGTCGGCGACGATAAAGAGAGCGAAGTGTTCCAAGTGGTCGGCGTGGCAGACGGCGATTATCTTGGGCACCAGCAGATCGACTGTTTCTTCTCCCTGATGTTGCGCCCTGACGAAATCTGTTCTGCCCAAGTAGGAGTTTTCCTGCCCGAACGAATGGACTACCCGACCTTCGCCCAACAGTTGCAGAAGATAGTATGGCAACGCAAGGAGGGCAGCGTCGCTCTTTCCTCGCGATTGATAGACACTGACCGGGGACAACTCTGGCTGACGGAGACGCTGGTGCTCGTCGTAGCCTCCCTGATCCTGCTGTCCGGCATGATCAACTTTCTAAAGTTCATCTTTCAAATCTTCTTCATCCGGCAACGCGAACTGGTATTGCGCAAATGCATGGGTTCAGGCCTGCGGGGACTGTATGCCCTGTTGGCATCGGAAGTATTCCTGATGCTGACACTGTCCTTCCTCCTCTCACTGGCGCTGAGCGAGATCCTTCTTACGGCAATGGACGGTCGATGGCCCGCAGACTTTCCGGTTCTGTCTATGGGCGATGCCTATCCTGTGCAGGGCGGAGTTTACTTCAGCACATTGGCCGCCGGGTTGCTGGCGGCGTGCTTCCCCATAGCGCGGCTAAGACGGGGCACGCTATACGGCTCCCTGCAAAGTGCACACCGCAAACACACGTTCCGCAACTGGATGATAGGGTTGCAACTGTTCATTTCCATGTTCTTCCTGGGCGGCATTCTACTCATTAACATGCTGTGGAACGAAACATTCTTCAGCGGCTACATGCCCCTGACACCCACCGAGCAACAACGGATAGCGGTGCTGCCGCTCAACAGACACTATATACGGAAGCACATCGACCCCGTCCTGAACGAAGTGCGTCGGATGCCCGAAGTAGAAGAACTGACATCCTTCGATTTCCCCGGCAGAGCATCCGGAGCTACCTTAATGAATTATAAATGCAAAGACGGCAATGTAAAAGCCGTGTACATGCAAAGCGGACATCCCGACTACTTCGCCTTCTTCCACATCCCGATGGAAGGCAAAGCAGTGGCGCCCGAAGCCGGGAATCAAATCTATGTGAGCCGCCGCTTCAAACAATTCCTGGACGAAGAAGGCAACGAAGGAACCGTCCGTTTAGAAGATGTAGACTACCAGATAGCCGGCGTGTACGAAGCTCTGTTCGACGAGACGACGATAGACCGGGACTACTTTATCGGCTCGGTGTTCCTGCCGTCAGCCAACGTGAGATGCTATCTCATCCAGATCAACGAGCATATATCCGCCTCCGACTTCCTGAAGAAGCTGACAGCGGTATGCCGCCGGTTCGTCCCCGAGACGCTTCCCCTCGACATCCACCTGCTGACAGAGGACGATGTCTCAAAAGAAAACATCGCTCTGATGCGTTTGGGGATGAGCATCCTGGCCATCGTCAGCCTGTTATTGGTGGTGCTGAGCATCTACTCCTCCATCTCGCTCGACACTTTGGGGCGGCAGAAGGAGGTAGCCATCCGCAAGATAAACGGGGCCAAACCTGCCGACATCTTTCTCTTGTTCGCGAAGGTATATCTGTATATCTTTGCGGCAGCCTACGTGCTGGCCTACGCCCTGGTATTCATCATCGGCATCTACAACTTCGAGATCGATCCGCGCATCGAATGCGTGCGCAGTTGGCAATGGCCCGTCCAACTCCTCGTTCTGATGAGTGTCCTACTGGCAGTCGTGACGGGCTGGAAAATCTGGCAGGTGATGCGGCTGAACCCGGCAGAGGTGGTGAAGACGGAATAAGGAATAGGAATTTAGCGGGGCGAAGCCCCGCAGGAGAAGTTAAAGGAGTTAGAGAAGTTATCATTCCGCTACGCTCCATTAGAAGTTAAAGCCAATACTTTGATAACTTCTTCTAACTTCTTTAACTCCTCAAAAATAAATTATCATTTAAACCCAACAATTATGATTAAGACAGTAAACCTACAAAAAATCTTCCGCACGGAAGAAGTACAGACGTTGGCCCTGACCAACGTGAACATCGAAGTCAGCGAAGGCGAGTTCGTGGCCATCATGGGCCCGTCCGGCTGCGGCAAGTCCACCCTGCTCAACATCCTGGGCCTGCTGGACAATCCCACGGCGGGCGAGTATTACCTAAACGGCACCGAAGTGTCCCGCTACACCGAGGCCCAGCGCACCGACCTGCGCAAGGGCGTCATCGGCTTCGTCTTCCAAAGCTTCAATCTGATTGACGAACTAAACGTCTACGAGAACGTCGAATTGCCCCTGCTCTACATGGGCATCCCCTCCGCCGAACGCAAGAAGCGCGTGGAGGAAGCCTTGCAAAGGATGGGCATGATGCACCGCGTGAAGCACTTCCCGCAACAGCTCTCCGGCGGACAGCAGCAGCGTGCGGCCATCGCCCGTGCCGTGGTGGCAAACCCCAAACTCATCCTGGCGGACGAACCCACCGGCAACCTCGACTCGAAGAACGGCCGCGAGGTGATGGAACTGCTCAAGGAATTGCACCGCGACGGCACCACCATCGTCATGGTGACGCACTCGCAGCACGATGCCGACTATGCCGACCGCATCATCCACCTGTTTGACGGGCAGGTGGTCAAGGAGTGAAACGCATCTGTACTGCACAAGAATAGCCGATTTTATCCAGTACAGCAAACAAACTGGATAAAATCGGCTGATTTTCTATCGTAATGAGGCGATGGATTTATTTCTTCGCGGCCTTCGCCTTCGTTGCCTTGGTCTCCTTGGCCGGTTTCTCGGCCTTGGCGGCTCTCGGGACGCGTTTCTTGCGCGCGGAGGCCTTTTCTTCCTGCAACTTGACCAACTCCAGGCAAGAGGCCAGGCTGAGGTCGGCCGGTTCGATGTTGGCCGGAATCTTGTAGTTGTTTCCCTTGTAAGCGATGTAAGGGCCGTAGCGGCCGTTCATGATTTCCAGTTCGGGTTCTTCGGGGAACTTCTTAAGGTGGCGTTTGGCCTCTTCCTCCACCTTGTTCTTCAACAGGGCGACGGCTTCCTCCAGCGTGATGGCCATGGGGTCGAGGTCTTTCGGCAGGGTGACGTAGATGCCCCGGCCATGCACGTAGGGACCGAAGCGGCCGGAAGCGACCGTGACGGGCTGCCCGTCATAATCGCCCAGCGTGCGCGGCAATTTGAACAGTTCCAAGGCTTCGTCCAGCGTGATGGTCTCGATGGACTGTCCCCTTCCCAACTGGGCGAAGCGCGGCTTCTCGGTTTCGCCGGCGGTGCCAATCTGCACTACGGGACCGAAACGGCCAATCTTCACCGACACTTGCTTGCCGCTCTTGGGGTCAGTGCCCAAGATGCGTTCGCCCGCCTTGTGCTCGCTCTTCGCGGCCAGGGTGCTTTCCACGGACGGGTGGAACTTGTCGTAGAAGGTATGCAAGACGCCCGTCCATTTCTTGTCGCCCTCGGCAATCTCGTCGAACTGCTTCTCCACAGTCGCCGTGAAGTTATAGTCCAGGATGTCCGGGAAGTATTCGGTCAGGAAGTCGTTCACCACGAGTCCCGTGTCGGTGGGCAAGAGTTTGGACTTCTCTATGCCCACGGTCTCGGTGTTCACCGTATCCGTGATTTTCCCGTCTTTCAGGCAGAGGACGTCGTAGCTGCGCTCTTCGCCCGGCTTGTCGCCCTTCACCACGTATTCGCGCTGCTGGATGGTGCTGATGGTTGGCGCATAGGTGGACGGACGTCCGATGCCCAGTTCCTCCAGTTTGCGCACGAGGCTGGCTTCGGTATATCGGGGCGGATGCTGGGTGAAGCGTTCGGTTGCGGTGATGTTGCTGCACGCCAACTGCTGTCCTTTCTTCAGCGGGGGGAGCAACCCGGCTTCGTCTTCGTGCTCCATCTGCTCCTCGTCCAAGGAATCGCGGTAGACGCGCAGGAAGCCGTCGAACTTGACCACCTCGCCCGTGGCGGTGAAAGCGTCGTTCCCCTGGCCGGTGCTGATGGTGACGGTGGTTTTCTCCAGTTCCGCGTCGGCCATCTGCGAGGCGATGGTACGTTTCCAAATCAGTTCGTAGAGCCGCTTCTCCTGGTGCGTGCCTTCAATCTTCGGACTTTGCATGTTGGTGGGACGGATGGCTTCGTGCGCTTCCTGCGCCCCCTTGGTCTTGGTGGCATAGTGGCGCGTGCACACGTAGCGTTCGCCCATCAGTTGCGTGATGGTCTCGCGGCAGCTATTCAGAGCGAAGGAAGAGAGGTTGACGGAGTCGGTACGCATGTACGTAATCATTCCGGATTCGTAGAGCCGCTGGGCCACCATCATGGTCTGCGCCACGGTGAATCCCAGCTTGCGGGCGGCCTCCTGTTGCAGGGTGGAAGTGGTGAAGGGGGCAGAAGGACTCTTGCGCACGGGGCGGGTGGTGATGTCGCTGATGGTGAAGACGGCCGAGCGGCAGTGTTCCAGGAAGTCCTTCGCCTCGTCCTTGTCTTTGAACCGGCGGGGAAGTTCGGCCTTCATCTCCACAGGTTTGCCGTCGGCACCGGGCACCAGAAAGACGGCCGTCACGCGGTAGGCCGCCTCGCTGCGGAAAGCATTGATTTCGCGTTCGCGCTCCACGATGAGGCGCACGGCGACGGACTGCACGCGCCCGGCAGAGAGGGCGGGCTTCACCTTGCGCCAGAGGACGGGCGACAGTTCGAAGCCCACGATGCGGTCCAACACGCGGCGGGCCTGCTGGGCGTCCACAAGGTTGAGGTCGATGTCGCGGGGATGCTCGATGGCGTTCAGGATGGCGTTCTTGGTGATTTCGTGGAAGACGATGCGCTTGGTATGTTCCGGCTTCAGCTTCAAGACCTCATAGAGATGCCAGGCGATGGCTTCCCCCTCGCGGTCTTCATCGGACGCCAGCCAGACGGTATCGGCCTTGGCGGCTTCTTCTTTCAGTTGGCTGACAAGGGTGCGCTTGTCGGCGGGTATTTCGTATTCGGGCGCGAAGTCGTGCGCCAGGTCTATACTGAATGCTTTCTTTTTCAGGTCGCGTATGTGCCCATAACTGGACAGCACCTTGAAGTCTTTTCCAAGGAACTTTTCGATGGTCTTTGCTTTTGCCGGAGATTCGACGATGACAAGGTTCTTCTGCATAAAATTCTTCGTTAATATTGACTCTTTCCATAGAATCTGCGGCAAATGTAGGAAAAAAAGATGCTTGCTACCTTATAATATAAAGAAGTTTTAGGAAAAAAATTAACCGGGGCCTCCTTCCGCCGTCCGGAGGCCCCGGTTTTTCAGAAGCGGAAAGTCACTCCGCCCACAAAGTTGAAGCCTTCCGCCGGGCGGAACCAATCGTACTGGTAGTGCTTGTTCAGCAAGTTATCCAAGCGGGCGTAGACGCCGATGCCTGGGAAGAGGTCGTAGGTGGCCCCCGCGTAGAGGTTGTCGATAGCGTCCAAGCGTTCATCTTCTACCTCGGCGCGGGTCACCTTGCGGTAACCGACGTGCACGCGCAAAGGACGGACGGGATGGATTTCCAGTCTGACGTGTCCCTCGACAGCTGGCTTGAAGGCCAGGACGCCCATTTCCTCGCCCGCGCCGTCGGTGTCCCAATAGCGGTAGACACCTTGCGCGCTCAGGCGGAAGATGTCGCGGTAGTCGTAGCTTATTTCGCCGCCGAAATAGAAGTTGTCCGTGTCCCACGTGCCCAAGCCCAGGGCGTAGCTGTCGGCCCCGGCAGGCAGTTCGCAGTAGAACACGTCGTCCTTCAGGTTCTGGTAGCCGCCGTACAGGTGCATCCAGTATCCCCAGGCGGTGCCCCACTTGACGCCCAGCGCGGCGTTGACCTGCTCGTAGGTGGACGCCAACTGCCCGGCGGGCTCGGCATAGGGGCTGACCGACTCCAGGCGGCGGAAGTCGTTGAGCAGGCGGCCGCCCGTGGCTTGCAGGTAGAGGACGGCGTTGGCGGGAAAGGCATACCGCACGCGGACGTCGGGCGCGACGCGCAGTTCGCTCTTGAAGCCGAAGGCCGGGTCGACGTGCACGCCGGCGCGGAGGTTCCAGCGGTCATCCTCATAGGTGTAGTAAGGCGTCAGGCTCAGGGCGGTGTAGTTTTCGAAGTCGTTCTTGGCGTAGACGGCGTTGTCCATCTGCAAGGCCACGCCCACCGCCTGGCCTTCGGAGAGGACGCCCCAGACGTCGGCCTTGGTGCGGGCCAGGACTTCCTGCGCGCCGTCAAAGCCCAGGGCGTGCTGCCGCTGGTAGAACATCAGGTTGGTCCCGGCGCGGAACTGCACGGGCAAGTCGGCGTCGGTGGAGGCCACGCCCAGGCGGACGTCGCCCGAAGTGAACTTCTGCTTCCCCGCGTAGCTGCCCGGCAAGGTGTTGAAGTTGCGCAACCCGAAACGACCGGCCACGTCCAGGTCCACGCGGCGGAAACGGTGGGTATAGTCCAGGGCAGCGCGCGTCCGGTAGTCGAAGGCGTCCCACTTCGGTTCGCCGTCGCCCCAGTCCAACTTGCCATCCATGCCGTCCATGCCGAAGGTCAGGCGCAGGCGGTCGTCGGGCGAGAGGCGGAAGAGGTAGTCGGCGTAGACGTCCAAGTTGTTGTAGTTGCCATAGCCCGCACGGACGTAACCCGGGGTGGCCGTCGGGCGCGTCTCGGCGGCGGCGTATGCCTGCAAGGTATCCAGGGGGACTTGGGCGGCGGGACTGACGGCGACGTCATATTCCACCGGCCGGGGCGTCACTTCCGGCTCGTCCACCGGGGGCAGGGCGTTGACCTTGTCGGCGTCGCGCAGGAGGGGGGCATATTCTTGTTCCACCACCACGGTGCGGTTGAGGGTGGTGTCGGGATTCTGGGTTTGTGCCGCCAAAGCTGCGGGCAGCAGCAGGAGGGCGGCGAGGGTGTATTTCGTTTTTGTCTTCATTTTTCTATTCAACATTATTGGGTGCCATCGGTTCTAAAAGGGTCTCCGCCAAGGGTTTGGTTCCAGTGCGGCGAACGGTTGCCCCGAGTGCGGGGGAAGCAAGCACGGAGTGCGGAGGAAGCGACCGTTCTCCGCACCCGGGACAAATCCCTGGTGCGTCACTTCAAATCCTCCAGTCTTTTGTCAATCATTTTCTGGATGTCATCGTCTTCCTGGTAATTCTGCCGCAGGCTGAGCAGGTATTGGCGGGCGTCGAGCGGCTTGTCCGTCGCCACGTAGACGTCGGACAGGAGGACGAAACTGCGCGCCAGCCAGTAGGCGTGGGGCGTACTCTGCTCGATGAAGTCCAGCACCTCCTTCTCGGCGGCGGCGTAATCGCCCCGGTCGTAGGCCAGTTGCGCCAGGCGGTACTTCGCCTCGGCTCCCTGGAGGGTGCGCGTGTCGGCGGCCAGCAGCTTGAGGTCTTCCGCAGCCTTGTCCGCCTCGTTCTGGGCCAGGAGAGCCTTCGCACGGTCGTAAAGGGCCTCGTTCTTCAGCTCGGGCGCCAGGTTGCCCTCGGCCAGCAGGCGGGTGGCTGCGTCGATGACGGCCGCCTCCTGCGCGGGCAAGAGGAAGGCGCAACGCATCTCGCCCACGATGCCCAGGCGGCGGCGTTCGGGCGCGGTGGCCTTGGCCTGCAACTGGCGATAGTCGGCCAGGGCCGGTTCATACTGCTGGCGGTTGAACAAGACTTCGGCGTGCAGCAGTAGGGCGTCTTCGCAATAGGGATTGTCGGGGAACTCCAGCAACTTGCCCGCGTGCAGCAGGACGCCGTCCTCGTCGCCCTCTTCCTTCGCGATGACGCAAAGGCGGTAGTGGGAATCGAGGCTGAAGGCGCCGTCGGGATAACTTTGCAGGTACTGGCCGAAGCTCTTCTTCGCCGCAGCCACGTCGCCCTTCATGTAGAGGCGGTCGGCGGCCACGTAGGTCAGCGAATCCTGCTCGCCGGCCTCGAAGCGGATGCCGCCGGGCAACGTATCCAGCAGCCGGGCGAACTGGTCGACGCGGTTGGTCTCCACGTAGATGGATTTCAGGTCGCGCACGGCCAGGCGGGCTTCGTCGCTGCCCGGATAGCGGCGGACGACGTAGGTGTAGGCTTCGACGGCCTTGTCGTAGTCATTGTCCTGGTAATAAAGCAGGCCGATTTCGGCAGCCGCCTTCCGGGCGGCCGGGCTTTCGGGATATTGCTCCACCAGTTGGCGGAAGGTGGCGACGGCCTGCACGTGCTGGTCGTCCTGCACGAACGAGCGGCCTTTCTCGTAGAGGGCGTCGATGGCGTAGGGCGAATCGGGGTATTTCTCGGCCATCTGGTCCAGCAGGGCCACTTTCGTGCCGTAGTCTTTCTGCAGCCCGGCCACCAGCGCCTGCTGGTAGTAAGAGTAGTCGCCCGAAGACGCCCCCAGCTTCTCGGCCGTGGCGTAGTATTGTTTCGCCTCGTCGAAGCGGCGGCCACCCAGGCAGCAGTCGCCCAAGCGGTTATAGGCGTCGGCCAGGGCCTCGCGGTTATCGCCCGTCTCCAAGCGGACATACTGCGCGAAGCGGCTCTCGGCCGAGGCGTAGTTCTTCTGGTGGAAAGCGATGTAACCCAGGTTGTAGTGAGCCAGGGCATACATCTCGGTGCGGCGTTGCGCTGTGCGCGACAGGTATTCGTCGAACGAAGCGGCGGCTTGCGACAGGTTGCCCAGGCGGTATTGCGCCTCGCCCTCCCAATAGCAGGCCTCGTCGCGCATGGCCTCTCCGGCAACGCCCAGGGTGGCGGCCAACTGCTTCGCCTGGCGGAAGCGGGCGGCAGCCCCGGCAAAGTCGGCATTGGCAAAGGCCTGCGTGCCCAACTGGAAGAGGATGCGCGTCTTGGCGCGCAGGATGTCGGCGTTCGGCTCCTTGATGCGGTCGATGGAGCGGAGGGCGGCGTCGTAGCTGCGGGTGCTCATGTAGACATCTATCAGGTAGCTGCTCACCTTGCCGGCATAGGCGGACGAAGGAAATTCGTTGAGGAAGTTCTCGAAGACGGTAACGGACTCTCCGAAGGCGTCGTAGGCCGTCTCGTGCAGGCAAAGGGCGTAATTGTAGGCGGCCTGTTCCTTGACGACGCGGTCGGCATCGGAGACGGCGGCCTGCTCGAAGGCCATGCGTGCCTTGTTCTTGTCGCTCATCTGGAGATAAGCCAGTCCCATGTGAAGGTAGGCGTTCTGCGCCAAGGCGTCGTCTTCCAGCGTCACCCGGCCCAACCACTCGGGCACTTGGGAATACACCCCGCAGCGGTAGCACGCCATGCCCAGCAGGTAACAAGCGTCGCGGCGAGGCTGTCCGGCCGAGGCGGCATAGCGTCCGAGCGGTTCCATGGCCTCCTGGTACTTTCCGCAGTGGTAGAGCGCGGTGCCCAGGACGCGCTGCATCTCGGCGGCATGCACGTCGGCGGGATGGGCCGAGAGGTAGTTCTGCGCCACGATTTCGGCCTTGTCATACTGCTGCTTGGCCAAGTAAATCTCTGCGATGTAGTAGGGAGCCAGCGCACCGTACTTCGCGTCGTCCTGCAAGCCGAGGAAGCCGGGCAGGGCTTCGTCGAAACGCCGTTGCGTGTAGCGGATGTAAGAAAGGTAGTAAGTGCAGTCCGTGGCATAGCGCGGCGAAGTGGCGCGCAAGGTTTCAAACCAGATGGCGGCGTCCTGCAAGTTGCCGGCCATCAGGTGGCACGTGGCCAGGCGGTAGGTCATGTCGTCGCGCTCGTCGGCGGCCAGCCAATCCAGGCGCGCCTGCGAGAAGGCCTGCAAGGCCGCGTCGTAGTCTTCGTCAAAGAAATAAGCGGAGGCGATGAGCGCCTGCACGCGGTTGGCATGGGGCGTGTCGGGATATTCTGCCAGGAACGTCCAGAGGAGGTTCGCACTCTGCGGGTCGCCCAGTTCGTAGGCGGCACAGGCCAGCATGTAGGCCGCCTCCTGCGAGGCCGAGCCGTTGCCCCCGTCCGCCCCGCTTTGCAAGTAAGCCTTCAGGGGAGGAATGGCGGCCGCGAAAGCCTTCTGCTGGAAAAGCGCCTGGCCTTCCGAGTAAAGTTCTTGCGGAGTGGCCTTCCCGTCCGGACTTTGCGCCAGCCCCGCCGAGGAATAGCAACAAAGGGCCAGTCCCAGTAAGCGTGTGAGAGAATGTTTCATTGTTTGTGCATATAAAGAGGTAGTTGTTTCAGAAAGATTCCCAAGCCCTTGCGCACCGAGTCCAGCCCGAAGTCCTCCAGGCGGATGTCCCGGCAGGGCACGAAGAAGGCGTCGGCCGCGTCGTCCATGGCGCGGTAGTGGGAAGTGTCCGCCACCGTGCAAAGATAGAACATGTCCAACGTATGGACCAGGAAGCCGGAATAAAGGTAGAGGTTGGGGAGGGAAAAGAGGTATTCCGCCCGCTCCACGTCCAGCCCGGTCTCTTCCTTCACCTCGCGCTTCACGCCCTCCTCCCCCGTCTCGAACATGTCTACAAAGCCGCCGGGCAGGTCCAGCGTCCCCTTGGCGGGGTCTTTGGCGCGGCGGCACACCAGCAGTTCGCCGCGCTCGTTCACGATGAGGGCGACCGTGGCCGACGAAGGATTGAAATAATACGTGAAGCCGCAATCGGCGCATTGTTTCGACTTGCCGTTGTGCACCTCGAAGCGCGACGAGCCGCACTTCGGGCAATAACGGAATTGGGAAAGCGGGTGTTCCATAGATATAATGTCCTTTATCGGGACAAAGATAGGGATTACCCGCATAACTTGTCCCTCCTGCCCGCGTTTTTTAGGGATTCTTTTCCTTCTGCGCGCGCCATCGCGGCTTCTTCCGTCGCGCAGGTTAAGAAAAATGCGGGTACCCCGCATCCATCGCCTGCCCGTGGCAAGAAAAGGACACGAAGCCCCCAAGAAGCCCGAAAATGCCCCGAACTTACATGATATGAAACTTTTATCGGATTTTTATTGCTTTCGTATGCAGTATATTTCGTACCTTTGCATTCTGAAAAAAGAAGCAATGAGAAAACCGGGCCTGAAAGGCAGGCCCACACAAAGAAGAGACATACAATAGAGAATGACGAGTATGATGAAACAAAAACCACTGGTCAGCGTTATAGTGCCTAACTATAATTATGCTCAATTTCTTCGGCAACGCATCGACTCCATCCTGACGCAAAGTTTCACTGACTATGAACTGATTTTGCTGGATGACGCCTCCACCGATGACAGCCGCGCTATTTTGGAATCCTACCGGGACAACCCGCACGTGTCTTGCATCGTCTACAACGAGCAAAACACCGCCAGCCCCTTCGCCCAATGGCAGAAAGGACTCTCGCTGGCCCAAGGGAAGTACGTCTGGATTGCCGAAAGCGACGACTATGCCGATGCCTCATTCCTGTCCGAAGTTGTCCCCATCATGGAACAACACCCGAAGGCCGCCGTCTGCTTCACCGGAAGCCGGCGCGTCGACCCCCAAGGCAACACCCTCCCCTTCGACAACGACTACTGGTCGCGGAAGCCCTCGCTGAACAGGCACGGCTACCGCGTGCTGGACGGCAACGCCTACATCCTGCACAACCTCTACTGGCAAGACTACATCTACAACGCCAGCGGCGTGCTGTTCAAGCGGGAAGCCCTGAAAAACGTGGACGTCTCCATGTGTATCGCCATGCATTGTAGCGGTGACTGGCTCTTCTGGGCCAAACTGGCAGCACAAGGCCAGGTCATCGAAGTCTACAAGAAACTGAACTACTTCCGCAGCCACCCCGTCAGCGCCTCAACGCAAGGCGGACGGAACGGCACGGCCATGAAAGAAGACTTCCGCGTAGTCAAGAGTATGGAAGAATCCTTCCCCGGAATGATAGACCCCTACCGCCGCATCCTCCGCCGGGGCCTCTTCTACAAGCGCATCAAGCGCATGAACGTCTCCCCGGCCATGAAGCAAGAACTGTTTGACGAACTGAACCGCACCCTGGGCGGCGGCATGACCGACTTCCTGCTGGAAAGGGCCAACCGCTACGCCGGCTTCCTCTGCCCGTTCCTGCTGACTTATAAGCGCGACAGGCTGTAAAAGCACGGTGCAAAGCCCCCTCCGCGAAAGCCCAAACAAGGTTACGCGGCTATTTCCAAACCACTTGACATAGTAAGAAAACCGAAACGGACGCATGTATTCCATTATCATCTGCTCCATCTCGCCCGAACGCTTGTCGCGGCTGAAAGCGAATATCCAAGAAACCATCGGAGTCGAGCATGAGATCATAGCCATCGACAACCGGGAAACCCATTGGCCCATCGCCAAAGTCTACAACGAGGGAGCGCGCCGGGCGCGCTTCCCCTACCTCTTCTTCGTACACGAAGACGTACGTTTCCACACCACAGGCTGGGGCGAGGTGATAGCCGAGAAGCTGCAAGAACCGGATTGCGGGGTCATTGGCTTCGCAGGGAGCAAAGTGAAACTGAAAGCCTATTCCGGTTGGCCGCAAATACCCGTATTCGGTTGCTCCTTCCTATACCAGAAAGAACCGGACAAGACTAACTTCGCCGTTTTTAACGTACATTTGGAACACCCCTTTGAAGAAGTCGTCTGCCTGGACGGATTAGGTTTATTTGTTTCCAAAACATTGTGGGAACAATACCCGTTTGACGAAAAGCTGCTGACCGGCTTCCATTGCTACGATTTGGACTTCTCCATGCAGATAGCCCGCACCAAGAAGTACAAGAATTATATATGTACCACCCCCAAGGTCCTGATAGAACATTTCTCTTTAGGCAATCTGGATAGAATATGGATGCAAGAAACCATACGGTTGCACAAACAAAAATGGAATGCCTTCTTACCCTTAAAAACATCCGAAGTAGAATTGTCAAAAAAGGCAGAACAGAAAATGGAAGAAAAATGCTTCCATGTCTTTGTCAAACGCCTACTGCGAAGCGACTACCCGGATAAATGGAATATTTTGAAAGAGTTCCTGGTTTGCTCTTTTTCACTGAAACACATAGGACACTGCTGCACAAACCTGAACACTTTTTTCAGAAAAAGGAAATATTCTTTCAACCTAAATAAAAAAGTCATTGCCGCTTCCCGGTACTTTGACGCAGCATGGTATACCAAACAGTATCCGGAAACACAAGGCGACGCGGCACTGCACTATTTAGAGAAAGGATGGAAAGAAGGAAAGGATCCTTCGCCTGCTTTCTCCACAGCCGCTTACCTGGTAATGAATCCAGACGTATGTGCCAAACAAATGAACCCTCTGCTACACTATGAACTGGAAGGGCGTAAGCAAAAACGCGCCCTATATAGCGTGGCAAAGGCAGAAACTTGGAAATTACAGGAAAAAGATATCGCATATGCGAAGAAACTGCAAAGAAGCAGCAAACCCATTTTGCTTGTCAGCCATGAACTGACACTGACAGGAGCCCCGCGCGCACTACTGTACATGGCCATAACACTGAAAGAACGAGGCATGTACCCTGTAATTCTTTCCCTGAAAGAAGGCCCCATGGAGGCAGAGATAAGAAACCTGGGCATTCCTCTGTTCCTTGCCCCCTTGCTATATGCGCAACTACGCTTCAAAGACGAAAAAGCAACGCAATTTCTCTCTGCCTTCGACACCATACTCTTAAACACTTTAGCGACTGCTTCATTGGCAGAATTCCTTCCCTGCAATCAAGCCCGGAAGATTCTGTGGTTACACGAAGGCTCTGTAACCTACCAATATTACGGACGCTTTTCCAGTTTCCCGGCTCTTTTTGAACGCTTCGACCGCATCTACGCAGTTGGCAAATATGCCGAATCTTTTGCTTCCCGGTACATAGCAGACAAGGAAAAACTGGATATTCTATTATATGGCCTGCCTGACGAATCCCGCCATCTCGAAACCAAAGCGCCTAACGGGAAAGTACAATTTCTACTTGCCGGTACTCTTTGCAAACGGAAGGGGCATAAAGTATTGCTAAAATCCTTAAAATACCTCCCCCAAGACATCCAAGAACAAATAATGATCAGCCTCGCTGGTACGCCGATAGAACGGAGAATCACAAAAAGAATAAAGCATTGCCGCTACCCCTGCATACAGTACCTTGGCGAATTGGAGCATGACAAATTATTAGAAGTCTACCAAAATTCCGACGTAATACTTTGCCCTTCATTGGACGACCCGATGCCCATAGTCTGCACCGAAGGTATGATTTTCTCAAAAGCCCTCATTGTAAGCGACCGGACAGGCACCGCTTCTTTCATAGAAAACGGACAGAACGGTTTTGTCATCCCTGCCGATGACCCGAAAGCTTTGGCCGGTGCCATCTGCCAAGCCGTAAAACGCAAAGCAGAACTTCCCCAAATAGGGAAAGCTGCGCGAGATATCTACGAAAACTACTTCAACATGGAGGACTTCGGCCAAAAACTCAGTTCAGTATTCGCTAATATTAAATAAGAGTAAGTTTTATACAACAAGCGGGTATTCTTGGTTTACGCATATTTTTCGTACCTTTGCCCCCGCTATCCAACAGACTATTATGCTGAAACAATTTTTCACCCTCTTAGCCCGCTACATCCGGCCCTACCGGAAGTACATGACTTGGGCAGTGATACTGAACTTCGTGTCACAATGGCTCAACGTGTTCTCTTTCGCGGCCATCATCCCCATACTGAACATCCTGTTTAAGACAGAAGAGAAAGTCTACCAATACCAAGAATGGACGTGGGACGACTTAGACAAAGACGTGCTCATCAATAATGCCTACTGGTGGATTGGCAATTTCATTGACCAGCACGGGGCTTTCCTGACCTTGATTATGTTAGGCGGGCTGCTCGTCTTCATGACCATGCTAAAGACAGCAGGCTACTTTGCCTCGTCGGCCGTCATGGTGCCGCTGCGCACGGGCATCGTGCGCGACATCCGCATAGAAGTATATAATAAGGTATTGAAACTTCCCCTCAGCTTCTTCTCTGAAGAAAAGAAAGGCGACATCATCGCCCGCATGAGCGCGGACGTCACAGCCGTCGAAAACTCCCTGACCAGTTCCATCGACATGCTGCTGCGCAACCCCATCGCCCTCCTCATTTACTTCACAACCCTGTTCACCATCAGTTGGCAAATGACACTCTTCGTCATCGTCGTGCTGCCTTTGGCCGGTTGGGTGATGGGTGTCATCAGCCGCAAACTGAAACGCCAGTCGCTCACCGCACAGTCGCAATGGGGCGACATCATGTCGCAACTGGACGAGACGCTGGGCGGCCTGCGCGTCATCAAAGCCTTCATTGCAGAGAAGAAGATGTCCGCCCGCTTCACCAAGACGAACAACGAATACCGCGACGCCATGAACTCGATGGTCATCCGCCAAAGCTCGGCCCACCCGATGAGCGAGTTCCTGGGCACGTGCGTCATCGTCATCGTGCTGTGGTTCGGCGGCTCGCTCATCCTGAACACGACCTACGCGCCAATGGACGCCGCCACGTTCATCTTCTACATGGTCATCCTTTACAGCATCATCAACCCGCTGAAAGAGTTCTCCAAAGCATTCTACAACGTCCCCCTGGGACTGGCCAGCATGGACCGCATCGACATGATACTCAAGGCAGAGAACCCCATCAAAGACCCGGCAAAGCCGTTGCCCTTGAAGAACCTTGAACAACAGATAGAGTTCCGCGACGTCAGCTTCAGCTACATCCCCGACCGCCCGGTGCTGAAACACATCAACCTGGTGGTGCCCAAGGGGAAAACCATCGCCTTAGTGGGGCAGTCCGGCTCGGGCAAGTCGACGATGGTGGACCTCGTGCCGCGCTACCACGACGTGCAGGAGGGCGAACTGCTCATCGACGGCAAGAACGTGAAAGACGTATCCATCCAAAGCCTCCGCGCGCTCATCGGCAACGTCAACCAGGAGGCCATCCTCTTCAACGACACTTTCTACAACAACATCACCTTCGGCGTGGAGAACGCCACCATGGAACAGGTCATCGAAGCGGCGAAGATTGCCAACGCGCATGACTTCATCATGGAGACGGAGAAGGGCTACGACACCATGATTGGCGACCGGGGCGGACGCCTGTCCGGCGGACAGCGCCAGCGCGTCAGCATCGCCCGCGCCATCCTGAAGAACCCGCCCATCCTGATACTGGACGAAGCCACCTCGGCCCTCGACACGGAGTCTGAACGCTTGGTGCAGGAGGCGCTGGAACGCCTGATGAAGTCGCGCACCACCATCGCCATCGCCCACCGCCTGAGCACCATCAAGAACGCCGACGAAATCTGCGTGCTCTACGAAGGCGAAATCGTGGAACGCGGCACGCACGAACAACTCATCGCACTCAACGGTTACTACAAGAAGCTGAACGACATGCAAAGCCTCTGAGCAGGAAAAGCCGGCCAACCGTCAAGACCATGGAACCATCATGACAGGAAAAAGAACTTACGCCACCCTTTTGCTACTATTCCTTGGAGGCTGCCTGCTGCGGGCGGCTTCCGTGTCATTCGCCCCTGTCGTGCGCAATTTCTCCGTGCCCGACTACCATGCCGGCAGGCAGAACTGGGCCGTCGCCCAAGACGCAGAGGGCGTCATATACTTCGGCAACAACAAGGGAATGCTGGAATACGACGGGAACAGCTGGACGCTGCACGAACTGCCCCAGAAGGAGATTGTCCGCTCCATCCACGTGGGGAAGGACGGAAGAATCTACGTCGGCTCTTACGAAGAGTTCGGCTACTTCGAACGCACCGCGCCCGACAAGCTCGAATACCACTCGCTGAAAAGCGAACTGGGCGAGTTTGAGTTCCACAACGACGAAATCTGGAGCATCCTGCCGGTGGGCGACAAAATCGTCTTCCAATCTTTCTGCTCTTTCTTCTTCTACGACGGCCACCGGATTTGGGGAGAATACCGGGGAGAGCTTCCCCTGAACCTGTTCCAGGTGCACGACACGCTGTACACCTGGCTCATCGACAAGGGGCTGTTCGCCTACTCCGACGGGCTGCTGAAGCCCCTGTTTTCCAGCCAAGACTTCAAAAGCCCGGTAATGGGAGCCTTGCCCTACCGGGAGGGGGTGCTGTTCTTCACCGTCAACGCAGGCATCTTCTACTACCACGACGGCCAACTGGAACCTTGGCGGACGGAATGCGACGCCGACCTCAAGCGTTTCAGCATCAACCGGGTCGCCATGAGCCAAGACTCCTGCTACGTCATCGGAACCCTCTCCAACGGACTGTATGCCCTGGACGAATCGGGCAAGTTGCAATGGAAGCTGAACACCGACGGAGGACTGCTCAACAACACGGTATTAGGCATCTGCTGCGACAGGGACAACAACGTCTGGGCCGCCCTGGACAACGGCCTCGCCTACGTGCAGAACACCCTGCCCGTCTCTTACTACTCGCCCCCTTACGCCAAAATCGGGATGGTCTACGACGTTCTGGCGCAGGACGACGCCATGTACCTGGCCACCAACCAAGGGCTGTATCACTGGAAAGACGGGAAGATAGACCTCGTGCCGGGGCTGGAAGAGCAGGCCTGGTTTGTGGACGAATACGGCGGACAGATTCTTTGCGGGCACAACAAAGGCACCTTCCTCATCTCCGGAGGACAGGCCCGCCTACTGTCGAACGTCACCGGCGCCTTGTGCATGCGTGAAATCACCGCCCACGGGCAATCCTACCTGCTGCAAGGCAGCTATTCGCCCCTCTGCCTGTTCAAGAAAGACAGCAACGGACGCTGGCAACGCCCGCACATCCTGGGCGGATTCAGCCACATGGCCCGCAACATCGAGACCGACCACCGGGGCAACATCTGGGTGGAACACATGAAAAAAGGACTGTTCCGCCTGCGCCTCAGCCCTGACCTCCAGAGCCTGCAAGAGGTAAGGCCATACAGGGAGATAGGCGGCGTGGCGGACACCCATTTCCTGCTCTTCAAGGTGAACGGGCGCGTCGTCTTCTCCAACGGGGAAGCCTTCTACACCTACGAAGACGTGAACGACTCCATCGTCCCCTACGACTCGATGAACCAGCAACTCTCCGAGCTTACCGACATACAAAGCGTGACGCACGGCTCCGGCAACGACTACTGGTTCGTGAACGACCGCATGGCATACTTGGTGGAATGCGACATGAACAACTTCCGCATCCGCTACCGCATCCCCTTCGCCTTGTTCAAAGGCCAGGTGCTGGAAGAGCGGGCCACCATCAGTTACGACCCGCAAAGCAAGCTGGCCTACCTGTGCCTCAACAACGCCGTGGCCCGCATCGCCCCGGACGCCATCCCCCCGTCCAGCCCTGCCCCGTCCCAAGTCCCCCTGTCGCTCCTGCGCATCGAAGCCCAGGACGAAGAGACCGGCGAGAAAAGGACGCTGCCGGCAAAGGCGGGCAACCGCGTGGACGGCCACCTGAACACCCTGGACTTCACCCTGCGCTACCCGGTGTACAACGACTTCGCCTACAAAGTGAGGTACCGCCTGAAGGGCTTCTCCGAACAATGGACGGAAGCCAGCCGCCAACTGTCGCAGGGCTACACGCGCCTGCCCTACGGCGACTACGTGTTCCAGGCAGAAATCTACGACGGCAACGGCCCTCTGGCATCCGTCGAATGCCCCTTCACCCTGCTCCCTCCCTGGTATCTTTCGGGCTGGGCAAAAGCCGCCTACGTCCTGCTGGGCATCCTGCTCCTGCTGGCGCTGCAATACGTCTTCTACCGCGCCATCAAGCGGAAGAAAGACCGCGACCTGGAGCACCAGCGCATCCTGCACCAGGCAGAACTGGAGCAGCACGAGAAGAAAATCGTGGAACTGGAGAAAGAACGGCTGGAGACCGACCTGCGTGCCAAGAGCAAGGAACTGGCCAGCACGGTGATGACCAACATCCTCCACCAGGAGTTCCTGAAACAACTGAAAGAAGAAATCCAGCAACAACGCCTCGCCCCGCAGTTCACGCGCAAGAGCCTGGACAAACTGCTGGCGCTGGTCAACAACAACATCGTCTCCGACGAAGAAAACTGGCGGGTCTTCCAGGCCAACTTCGACCGCATCCACGAGAACTTCTTCCGCAACCTGAAACAGCAGTACCCCTCGCTCACCTCCGGCGACCTGCGCGTCTGCGCCCTCCTGCGCCTCAACCTCCCCACCAAGGAGATAGCCAACCTGCTGAACCTCTCCATCCGGGGCGTGGACGCCGCCCGCTACCGCCTGCGCAAGAAGTTCAACCTCGCGCCCGAAGACAGCCTGACGGCCTTCATGATAAACTTCAAATAACCCGCCCCTTTACCCGTTTCCGCCGAGTGCGGAGAACGTTTGTCCCGAGTGCACTCGGGACAAATGCCTTCCGCACCCGGGACAAACACCCTCCCCGGCCACCATCAACCCCGCCTTCTCCCCAGGCACGGATGGACAGGGGACAGCCCGCCCGGACAAAGAACCTACCCATCTGTCTCATAACCTATTAACATCCCATGCAGTAGTGATAAAGTAGCTTCCCGTTCGGGCGGCGGTAGTAGTATGTTAGGTGTTTAATTGTGTGAAAAACGCACTCTTTTATAAATTTGCCCCAGAGTTAGCTAATCCAAGTTCTAATATCAATCAAACATTCATCAGTAATGAGAAAAAACCTCTTTCTTATCGGTGTGCTGCTGCTGATAGCGGTATTCGCGTCGGCACAGAGCAAGATTACCGTCTCGGGCGTAGTGTCCGACCAGGCGGGTGAATCTATCATTGGAGCGTCTGTCCACGTAGAAGGGCAGAATACGCTGGGTGCAATAACAGACATAGACGGGAAATTCCAGATAGCGGGCGTCCCGTCCGATGCCAAGCTGGTGGTCACGTACATCGGCATGAAAACACAAGAAGTGGCCATCAACGGACGTACTTCTTTCAATATTGTATTGGAAGAAGACTCGAAGCTGATAGACGAAGTCGTGGTAGTGGGCTACGGTACGGCCAAGAAACGCGACTTGACAGGCTCCATCGTCACCGTGGGCGGCGAAGACATCGCCCGCAAACCGGCCACCAACCCGCTGGCCTCCATCCAGGGCAAAGTGGCCGGCGTGCAAGTGGTGAACACCGGCCGCGCCGGGCAAGACCCCGAAATCCGCATCCGTGGAACCAACTCCATCAACGGCTACACGCCGCTGTACGTCGTTGACGGGCTGTTCACCGACAACATCAACTACCTGAACTCGGCCGACATCGAGTCGATGGAAATCCTGAAAGACCCCTCCTCTCTGGCCATCTTCGGCGTGCGCGGCGCCAACGGAGTCATCATCATCACGACCAAGCGCGCCAAGGAAGGCAAGACGCAGGTCAACATCAACGCATCGGTGGGCTGGAAAGCCATCTACGACCGCGTGGAACTGACCAATGCCGCCCAGTTCCGCGAACTGTACAACGAACAGCGCATCCAGCAAGGCGTAGACCCCTATGACTACACCAACTGGGGCGGCGACACGGACTGGCAGGACGAAATGTTCCGCACGGGCTTCCTGACCAACAACAGCATCAGCATCACCGGCTCCACGGACAAGAGCAAGTTCTACCTCGGCCTGGGCTACGTGATGGAAGAAGGCTCCATCGAAACTGAAAAACTGAACAAGTTCACCGTCAACCTGAACAGCGAGCACGAAGTGACCGACTTCCTGCGCTTCGGCTTCCAGGTGAACGGCGTGCGTGCCAAGTACCCCGACGCCAAAGGCGTCAGCGGGGCACTGAAGGCAGCCCCCATCGCCCCCACGCACGAGGCAGAAAGCGGACTGCTCTATACCATGCCCGACTTCCAACGCGCACAGGTATGGAACCCGCTGATTGAAACCGAACTGCGCGGCGCGCACAACAAGTCTGAGAACTACCGCCTGACCGGAAACATCTGGGGCGAAATAGACATCCTGAAGAACCTGACGTTCCGCGCCACCTTCTCGATGGACTACGCTTCCAGCCAGTCGCGTTCCTACTCGCCCCTGGTCTATGTCTACAACCCCGACCTGGAGGAAGGCCCCGGCGCCGAACGCTTGACGGACCGCGAGAGCGTCAGCCAAAGCAAATCCAACTCCATGGCCGCGCAGTCCGACTACGTGCTGACCTACACTGACCAGTTCGGCGACCACGGCCTGACGCTGACCGCCGGTCTGACCACCAACTACAACTCCTACTCCAGCCTGAGCGGCGGGCGCGACCAGATGGCCGGCTACGGCATCGAAATCGGCGACGACGTAGACAAATGGTGGATTTCCAGCATCAGCGACTCCTCCACCGCTTCCAACGGCGGCTCGCAGTACGAGAGCTTCACGATGTCTTACCTCTTCCGCGCGCTCTACAACTACAAGAACCGCTACCTGCTCAATGCCTCCTTCCGCCGCGACGGCTCCTCGAAGTTCTACACCACGGGCAACACCTGGGACAACTTCTACTCCTTCGGCGCAGGCTGGGTGATGAGCGAGGAAGACTTCATGCAGAACCAAGACATCATCAACTACCTGAAGCTGAAAGGCTCCTGGGGATTGCTGGGCAGCCAGAACGCCGGCTCCAACTATCCCGCCTACGCCAACATCGTAAGCTCCGGCTCCGCCGTCTTCGGCGACAACATCATCAGCGGCCTCGGCCCCGACAAACTGATTTCCGACGACTTGGGCTGGGAACACAACTATTCGTGGGAAGTAGGTTTCGACATGAACCTGTTCAACAACCGGCTGGCCATCTCGCCCGTCTACTACAACAAGTCCACACGCGACATGTTGGCCACCATCCCGGGCATCTCGGGCACCAAACCCGGCGTGCAGAACATCGGCGAAATCCGCAACCGAGGCTTCGAACTGACCGCCTCGTGGAACGACCGCATCGGCGAAGACTGGACATACGGCATCAGCGCCAACCTGACCACCATCGACAACAAAGTGCTGTCGCTGGCCACCAAGGACTACGCCATCATCAGCGGCCCCTCGCGCACCGAAGAGGGCTACCCCATCGCCTACTTCTATGGCTACAAAGTGGCAGGCGTCTACCAGAATGAGAACGACATCCGCTTCTCGCCCATCAACACCATAGCCACCGTGCAGCCGGGCGACCTGAAGTTTGCCGACATCAACGGCGACGGCAAAATCACGACCGACGACCGTACCATGATTGGTAACCCGACTCCCGACTTCACCTACGGCTTCAACATCAACGTCGGCTGGAAGAACGTCTACCTGAATGTCGACATGATGGGCGTCTACGGCAACGAAATCTACCGCAACTGGGACAACAGCACTTACGCGCAGTTCAACTACCGCATCGAGCGCATGGGACGCTGGCACGGCGAAGGCACCTCCAACTGGGAGCCCATCCTCGACCCCTCGCGCGCCATCAACTACGAGAACTCGGAGTACTACCTCGAAGACGGCAGCTTCTTCCGCATCCGCAACATCGAGGTGGGATACAACTTCGACACCCGCCTGCTGAGCCGCATCAAACTGCAGTCGCTCCGCGTCTATGCCAACATCCAGAACCCCAAGACCTGGAGCCGTTGCTCGGGTTACACGCCTGAAGTGGGCGGCGGTTCCACGTCGTTCGGCATCGACAGCGGCGGCTACCCCATGCCTACCGTCTACACGCTGGGCTTCAACCTTTCGTTCTAACAGACATGAAATCATTCAACAACCCAAAAGGAATCAATAGTATGAAAAGATATAAGATTTACGCAATAGCCCTCCTGACGGGCTTGCTCCAGACGGCGTGCAGCGATATGTTCGACAAGAAGCCGCTGGGCGCTTACACAGAAGACGACCTGACCGGCGGTACGTATGAAACGGAAGTATTCAGCATGTACGCCGACCTGCGCGGTTTCCACCTGACCACCGGCAACACAGCCATGGCCATTCACAGCTACCGCTCGGAAGATGCCGAGAAAGGCAGCACCGCCTCCGACGGCGCCGCCACAGGCCAGATGTACGACGACTTCGAATACTCGGCCAGCGACGGCATGTTGCAAAGCTATTGGGAAGCCAACTACAACCTCATCCACAAGGTGAACAGCCTGCTGGACGAAATGGAACAAAACAGCAGCCTGACGCAAGGCGACCTCGTCAACCAGGGCGAAGCCCGCTTCATGCGCGCCTTCTGCTACTTCAACCTGGTGCGCGCCTTCGGCGAAGTGCCCCTGATTGACTTCAAGGTGAACGAAGCCGGCGACGCCAACGTGCCCAAATCATCCGAGGCAGACATCTACCAACTGATAGACGAAGACCTCACCTTTGCAGAGAGCAACCTGCCTCCCACGTGGGAAGCACAGTACGTAGGCCGCCTGACCTGGGGCGCCGCCCGCTCGCTCCACGCCCGCACCTACATGATGCGCAACGACTGGCCCAACATGCGCGCAGCCGCCGAAGCCGTGATTACCTCCGGATTGTACGACCTGAAAACGCCCTACAACAAGATTTTCCGCGAAGACGGCGAGAACTGCTCGGAATCTATCCTCGAGCTGCAATGCACCGCCACCGAAGCCCTGCCCGGCAGCAACGAAATAGGCAGCCAGTATGCCAGCGTGCAAGGCGTGCGCGGAGCCGGCGACTGGAACCTCGGATGGGGACACCACACACCGACGCAGAACTTAGCCGACGCCTTCGAAGAGGGAGACCCGCGCAAGGACGAGACGCTGCTCTACTTCTACCGCACGGGCGAAGATCCCAGCACTTGCCCGGCCAACGAGCCTTGGGGTGAAAAGCCTGTGGCCAACGCAGACGTATTAAATAAGTATTATAATAAGAAGGCTTACACCAACCCCGAATGGCGTACCCGTTTTACTAAAGGAGGCTATTGGGTCAACATCCGCCTCATCCGCTTTGCCGACGTGGTGCTGATGGCTGCCGAAGCCGCCTGCGAACTGAACGACCTGAGCGCTGCCAGGGAATACCTCGAAATGGTGCGCGCCCGCGCCCGGGGCAACAACATCGGCATACTGCCCGAAGTGACCACCGACGACCAGGCCGAACTGCGTGACGCCATCCGCCACGAACGCCGCGTCGAACTGGGTATGGAAGGCGACCGCTTCTACGACCTCGTGCGCTGGGGCATCGCCTCCGACGTGCTGCACGCTGCCGGAAAAACCGGCTACCAGGCCAAACACGCCCTGCTGCCCCTGCCGCAGAACGAAGTAGACAAATCGAACGGAGTATTAGTACAGAATCCTAACTATTAAAGAACAAAGATTATGAAGAAACATGATATCTCTTCGCTGGCCTGCGGACTGGCGATGCTGGCACTGACGTCTTGCTTCCAAGACATGGACCATCCGGGCTTCGACTACCCGGAAAGCACGGGAACAGCTCCCGAAACCTCCCTGCTGATGTACCTGCCTTTTGACGAGGAGGACATCCGCGACAAGGGCGAATGGGGATTCATCGTGGCCGACAACGGCAACGCCAAATTCTCGGCCGACGCCGTCAGCGGCATGTCCTACCTGGGCGCTTCCGACTCCTACATCCTGGGACGTACCCCGTCCATCTTAGGCGACGGCCTCGCCGACCTGGGCAGTTGCACGGTGGCCTTCTGGATGAAAGCAGAGAAGAACAACCCCGCCTACGGCATCTTCAGCATCCCCAACACCAACACGTTCTGGGGCAATTTTGACATCTACTTAGAAAACCACAACAGCCAAACGGAAGCCTACTTCAAGATGCACTTGTACACCTGCAACGCGACACAAGACAACATAGAGAAATGGGTAGAAGCCAAGGTGGAAAACGTGTTCGGCACAGAATGGGTGCACATGGCTTTCGTATATGACGGAAACACCTCGACGATGACCGTGTACCGCAACGGGGAAGTGGCCGTCACGCAAGACTTGGCCGGCTATGGCCCGCTGAAGTTCAAAGACGTGGGAGAATCTGTGGCCGTCGGCGCCTTCCAGTTCTCCACGACGCCCAGCCTGACCACAAACACGGGCGCACAGAGTTGGGCATCCAACTTCATCGGACAACTGGACCAATTCCGTTTCTACAACGCGGCCTTGCCCGCCAGCGACATCCAGGCTTTATATGCCAACAAAGAATAAGCCCGCATGAAAGCAAAAGCATTCTATCTCTTACTATGCTTGGCCGGACTGTCGGCAGCTTGCAGCAGTAGCGAGGACGGCCCCGAGAGCCGTCCCGCTTTCAAGCTGGAGAGCATCACCATCGGAGAGGCAGCCGACCAGGCTGCCTTCACCGATGTCTCTCCCGACGCCACCATCGGGCTGCGCTTCTCCGACGCCGTGGACGAAAGCACCCTCCGGGCCAACATCCTGCTGACCACGGGCAACGACAAGGTGGAATACAGTTACGCCCTGCCCACGCCCCAACAGGTGAACATTGTCCCCACGGAAAAGCTGAAGAACTCCACGACCTACAAACTGGTGGTCAACCCGGGCATCAAATCAGCATCCGGCACCCTGCTGGAAAGCGGCCGCACCTGCACCCTGGAGACAGGCATAGACAACACGGACAAGTTCGACCGCATCCCGACGGAAGACCTGCTCACCCAGGTGCAGAAACAGACGTTCGGCTACTTCTGGGACTTCGGCCACGAGCACTGCGGCATGGCCCGCGAACGTTCCACCTCAGGCAACACCGTCACTACCGGCGGCACGGGATTCGGCGTCATGGCCATACTGGCAGCTGCCGAACGCGGCTTCGTCAGCCGGGTAGAAGCCCTGCAACGCATCCAGCGGATTGTCACCTTCCTCGACGAAGAATGCACCTCCTACCACGGCGCCTTCTCCCACTGGATTAACGGAGCGACGGGCGACACCCAGCCTTTCAGCCAGCAGGACAACGGGGCCGACCTGGTGGAAACCGCCTTCCTCTTCCAAGGCCTGCTCACGGCACGTGCCTACTTTGACGGAGCCGACACGGGAGAAGCCAAACTCCGCGATGACATCACCCGCCTGTGGGAAGCCATCGAATGGACTTGGTTCCAGAAAGACGGCGGAAACGCCCTTTACTGGCACTGGAGTCCGGACTACGGCTGGGCCATGAACCTGCCCGTGCGCGGCTGGAACGAAGGCCTCATCGTCTACGTGCTGGCCGCCTCGTCGCCCACGCATCCCATCGGCCGCGAAGTGTACGAACAAGGCTGGGCCAACGGGGGCGCCATCCGCAACGGCCAGTCCTACTACGGCATCACCCTGCCGCTGGGCTCGGAGAAAGGCGGCCCGCTGTTCTTCACGCACTACTCTTTCTTAGGGCTGTGCCCCGAAGGGCTGCAAGACCAGTATGCCGACTATTGGGAACAGAACCGCAACCACACGCTCATCAACTACAACCACTGCGTGGAAAACCCCAATGGCTTTGCCGGATACGGGCCTTCCTGCTGGGGACTGACAGCCAGCGACGGCAATGAAGGCTACTCCGCCTGGTCGCCCACCAACGACCACGGGGTCATCGCCCCCACCGCCGCCCTCTCCGCCTTCCCCTACACGCCGGAAGAGTCCACCGCCGCTTTGGAGTACTTCTACTACAAGCTGGGCGACAAGCTGTGGCAAGAATACGGCTTCGTAGACGCATTCAACCTGGGCGCCGAATGGTATGACGACCAATACCTGGCCATCGACCAAGGGCCCATCATTGTCATGATAGAGAACTACCGCACCAAGCTGCTTTGGGACTTGTTCATGAACATACCGGAGATACAGGCCGGGCTGAAGAAACTGGGATTCACTTCGCCCTACCTGTCCTGAACATCCATACGGAAGGGATACCCTTTCTGCCAGACGGAAGAGACGCCACACGGGACTGACGGCACACACCGGCAGCCCGGTTCAATAGGTAAAAAGAATAGCAGGCAACTCTGTCAGGACCATTTGGCGAGGGTAACCCTTCCGTTTTCCATTTCCACAACCGCCCTCATTTCCGGCCGAAATCCGCCGGAATTTCCCCCCACTGGTCCGTCTCCCACTTACGCAAAGGGGTGGAATACTCATTCTCGCGCAACCACTTCTCCGCACGCTCAATCAACTGGAACAACGGTTCGCTCCGCGCGTCGCGGGGGAGCATGGTCTTACACCGTTTCTGCCGCACCCAGGAGAGGGCGTTCCGGCTGTCGCTGTAAACAGGCATCTCCAGCCCCTTCTGCTTCAACAGGGCCAGGGCATGGACAATGGCCAGGAATTCGCCGATGTTGTTCGTGCCATACAGCGGTCCAAAGTGGAACACCTGCTGGAAACTGGGCAGATGCACCCCCCGGTACTCCATCTGCCCCGGATTGCCGCTGCACGCCGCGTCCACGGCCAGCGCATTTCCCTCCAAATCGGGCGGCAAGACGGGCGAAGCAGGACGCCGAGGCTCGCGCGAGGGCTGCGCGGGACGGATATAATCCCCGGCTCCTGCGGCAAACGCCTCTTCCGCCTCCTCCAGCGTGTCGAACGACTTATACTTGGCGCCCGCATACCCTTTGGTCTGCAACTGGCACTCCGTCCAACTGCGGTAGATGCCGGGCGCAACCCCGGCCCACACAACGTAATATTTCTGCTTGTTCATAAGAAATCACAAATTCTTCAAGAGGGAATCAAAATCCCGGCAATTGACATAACGCTTCCGCACTCCGCCAATCTCCATCAGTTTCTTGCGCAACGCATCATTGCACAGCCGGAACCACTTGGAAGAAGTCTCCGCCAACGCCTCCAGGCTGAACGCCAAAGATTCCAGCGGGTCCTTCTCCACCTCAATGTCTGTCACCAGCACATAGACGAAAGGCATCTCATCAAAACAATGCCCGTCACGGCTGAGTTCCGTACAGATGCACAGGCTATTGTCAAGTTTCCCCTGCAAATCATATTTTTCTACCTGTTTCTCAATCTTGCCTTCTGTCACCTCCGCATGTTCCAAGAACATTTCCCAGCCTTTGATTTCAACAAAACAGAAGCACGTTCCCTTGCTGTTCACGGCCACTCCGTCTACTGAAGGCTTAGGAGCCATCCCGGCATGATGCAAACGCTCTACCTGGTCAAAATCCACCAACTCGCCTGACGAACCAGACAGGCACCTACGGCCCTCCCGGCAAGGCTTGTGAAGGCCGCACAACGTAGAGGCAAGCCCAGGATAAGTCTTTTTTATCAGTTCATACAGTTCTCTGGCCGTCATAGCACATCAATATCCTCCCGGCTCTGCCTCCCCGATGTTCATAATCCGGTTCAACGGCTCCGCCAATTTCCTGAATACGCGGTTCAAGTCATCCGTCACATTTTCGAACACCGACAGGCCATCGGCGCCTTCGACCAGGTAGTAGTTGACGAAAGGCTCCATCTGATGCCTGGCAGCAAAATAGCGGACCCCCTGGATGAAATAAGGGCTATGCGTACTGATAAGCACAGGTATGCCGGCCTTGGCCAGTTCCACCAGCACGTTGGCAAACTCCACTTGCCACTCGGGATGCAAATGGTTTTCCGGCTCATCCCAAATAAGAATGCGGTTTTCGTCAATGGCGCCTATCTCAAGCAACATCTGCACCAATCCGAAACTTTTGATGCCCGAAGCCACGTTGATAGGAGAAAAACTCACGCCGTCGCGGGCAAAGAGCAGCCTGCGGGAAGTGTCGTCATACTCAAAACGCCCGCCGATGATAGGTTCCACCTCCACAGAATCCGCCAACGCACCCGGAACGGCCAACATCCGCAGCGAGTTCACCTTCTCCATCAAGTCCTTGATGTGGATAGGCACCATAGGCCGCATCGAAGCCGCCCGCCTGTCCATCTCGCGGAAAGCCGAAGCGTAGAGTAACGAATCCAGGAAATGCAAATACAGCGGAGACTCCACATAAGTGGCATCTTGCAGGAACTCACCATCCGAAACCTCCACATGCTTCACCCGGTCGTCGTGCAAGATATACGACAAACAATGCTTGCCCGAATCGTCCATCTGCAGTTCCACCCGCGACTGCTCCGTATGATAACTGCAGATTTTGTTCATGAACTCCGACTCGATGAAATACTGGATCTCCGTGGTCATGCCTGCACTACGGTCTCCGGCATGGGTCAGGCAGATACGGATATTCTCCATATCGTCCAGCATCAACTTCCTGACACGCGGCGTCGCCCCCTCCAATTGCCGGATTTCCCTGATGTGCGGCTGCAAGAAGTCGTCCAACCTTCCCGCCCGGTTGGCTTCTTCCAGCGCACGGATAAAGTCCGGGATCTGTGAAGGGAAGGCACTGCCTTTCCCTGTCCTCCGGAAAGGAAAGGTACTGGAAAGCATACGCTTGTACAACGAGCCGACATACTTCTCCAGCAACGAGTCCTTCTCGCGGAGGGAAGGGGCATCCACATTCCCCAAGGCTTTCACGGTAGAAAACAGCAGTTTCCCCACCGTGCTCTTGCCGGAATCATTCGCCCCCGCCACCACGGTCAACCCGTCCAGCAGGATATCCGCCTGGCGGACCTTGTTGATATTCTGTAAGGAAAATCTCATTTGGCAAAGCTTTTGCGCAAAGGTAGGCAAATTCGCCTTAAAAATCCATCGCCAGGGAGAAAAAATCATCCTCCCACCCCTTTGCCACGCCCACACTTTTCCCCGGCCAACTCCTGTCTTCTCCCTGTCACGCTCGTTTCCATGCACTCGAACCAATAACGAGCCAATAACGAAGGAATAACGAACCAAGAAAGAAAAACGTCCGCAGAGGCGGGAAGGTTAAGGTCACAATTTCCCGATGACTTCGGGGGCAAGGCCCGTTGCCCGGGCAATGGCGTCCACAGGCAAGCCCATCTGTCTGAGGTTGCGGGCGACTTCGGCTTTGCCCTCTGCAAGGCCTTTTTCCATGCCCTCTGCACGGCCTTTCTCCATGCCCTCCGCACGGCCTTTCTCCATGCCCTCTGCACGACCTTTTTCGATGCCTTCCGCACGACCTTCCGCAAATCCTTTTTCCATGCCCTCCTTATACCGGCGCAAAGCGCTGTTGACAAGGGTGCATTCCACGCGGATGGAATCCCAGAACTTGTCGTAGCCTTCCAACTCTGCATCGGTAAAGGCCGATTCTTCCACCTCTGCCAGGGCTTTGTTCACTTCCGGGTTGTCCAGCAATTCCTGGGGCGCCTGGCGGGTCTGTTCGGAAATCTCGGTCAGGAAGCGCAGCCACAACACCTGCATCTTCTTTTCGCTGTAATTGTGGGGCTTGAACTTGGGCAATTCGATAAACACCAGGTGCAGGCCGTCTATCACCTTCTCCGTGTGTTCATAATGGACCAGGCGGTAATAATGGTAATACTGCTCCATGTCCGGTTCAAAGATTTCGTTCACCAAGTTGAGCGAGTAGACAGGTTGCAGCAGGTCATAGTCGTGCGACTTGCCCAGTTGGCGCACATAGGCTTTCGAGGCATTAAACAGCACGCGCATCTGGAACTCCCTCGACCAGACCATTTGCATCTCCACGATGAACTGGCGGCCACGGGCATCCTTGCAGCGCACGTCCACGATGCTATCCTTGCGCAAGGGATTGTCAGGCACCAACTCTGCGGGCAGGTATTCGATGCTCGTCACTTCCTCTTCCGGCGTGTCGAACGGCAGCAGGGCATTGAGCAGGCTGATGACCAGGTCGGGATGTTCGCCAAAGACTTTCTTGAAAGTCAAGTCGGCTTTCGGGTCTAAATATCTCATAACAGGGCTCCTTTCTTTTGTCCTTCTTCCAAAGGTTTACTGCGGCAAAGATACTCATTTCCCGATAAATGCCGAGAGATTAGGCAGGGATTTCGCGGAGGGCACGGATTTATTTGCCCAAACAAAAGCCCCCCGCCTCCGCCGCTTGCGGGGACAGGGAGCTATCAAACAAATAAACGACTCCCGCGCACGGCGAGAGGAGTAACGCCTCACGGCGTGGGATATACATTATGGGAAATACTCCAATACTAAAGATGGGTTTTCCAACAGATTAGCGACCGATATTTCTTTCTCAAAAGTCCGATTTCTATATTGATATCGCCCTGTTTGTACTCTAACAGTGCATCGGAATATCAATACATCTGTTTCTTCAAAACCGGCAAAAGACTGAAGTTCAATCTGGCCTTGCCTATCTGTTCTTTTCTCATCAGTTATCAGTTCGTCCTCATACTCCCAGTGTCCATTATCAGCATCTTCCATTCCATCTGCATCGCGATAGATAGATACGGTAGTACCCTCAGGCACATAGTTTATAGTTGTATTGTTATTATAAGTGTGACTATACTGCAACGTCACCGTCAACGGCGGGGTTCCATATTCAAGTGCCGCCGTATTGTGGTCAAGCGAAGACAACTGTATGGTTTCATTGGCCAAATCACGTGTTACACGGAAAGTGATATAGTGCATCCCGGTAATAGTGGACGGTTCATATAAAATTCCTTGCCCATCACTGCGCATAGTAATAGTGCCGGTGTTTGAGGTTGCTGTTGCAAGATCGAAGTAATCGGCAAAAACTTCAACGATGTGCTCTTCATTCCCCGCAGAAGGGGTATAACCATCTCCCTCGTTATGCAAACGGAACTCAAGTGTCACTTCCTTGTTTTGAGAATTATAATCGGGGAACAGGTATTTCTCCCTTTTTTCCCCATTATCATCTTCATAAGAAACCAGAGAGAAGTCGAAACCTACACCTGTAAGTTTCAAATTTAAGAAATCATACGTTTTCTCCACATTCTCGAACGATGTGACATTAGTCTTGTCTTCTTCCGGAATAGCAGAATTTTCATCATCATTACGGAAATAGGGATTGGTCACCACAATGCGGGTAGCGCTGTCCGCCATATTGCTCTTGAAATGGAAAAAGAACGCCGGGTTCTGGCGGTAATCATTGTAAGTCACTGTGGCCTGGTAGCTGAACGTATAGTCGCCCTGCGAAGTGACGGGAATACGGTTCTTCAACACGTCGGGATAGATGGATTTCTTCTCCGGCTCTATGTCGAGCGTCAAGGGAAAGGCCGAGGTAGGCATGTTTTCGGGCAGGCGGACGACGAGGGTCATTTCTGCCCCAATTTGTTTTTCTACATTGTCGCAGTCTACGGCATCGAATACAAAGGGCTGGCGCACATTGACCGTTACCCGGCGTGACAGGCCATTACGTCCGGCCACAATAAACTCCTGCGTCTCCATCAGGCCGGGCAGGGGGTTGGCAGGGGTAATGGTAATGACACCATTACTCCACGTGATGCTCTCCACTGCATCATGGTTGTAGCCTCCTTCATCATTGCCGCCAATGGGAGTCACCTGTACGTACTCTTGTCCGTTTAGTGATTGGCCGTTCTCCTTGTAGTCATAAGTCAGGGTGCGAGAATTGACTTCTGTAATCATGATTTCCAGTTCGCTTACCTCCAGCGAATTGCCCGCACCGTCTTCTATCTTGTTCACATCGCTGATTTCCACAGAGGCAGAGATGTTATTGGAAGCCACAGCCTCCATAGCCTCCTGAGGGGTGTCATAACCTTTGCCGGAAACCTTCTTGATGTGCATCTTATAGTGGAAATTACGGTACAGGTTAAGATAAGAAGTAATGTAAGTCGCAGGGTCGAACTTCACGATATCCAACTTATAGTAGCAGGTCGCACCATCGTAGGAGGCTTTCACCAAGACATAGGCGGGATTCTGTGCATTGTCCTGGTTGCGCTCGTAAACATATTCGGACTGTCCGGATGGCGTAAAATTGTTCTCGCCGGGTGTGTCTCCTTGCAGTTCGCTGCCTTCACGCGGGGGGTTGCAACCACCGTATCCCTCATTGAGGGTAGTAAATTGCCCATACTGGTCCGATGCATCTGTTATCTCGAAAGAAGCAAATCCACCGTAATTCCCCTCACCCCAATAAGGAGCCACTGTACCACGGTTGATTTCATTGATGACGGTAAAGCCTTGCAAAGAAAAAGGTTCTGGACTTTCCACATTCTCATCAGTATCCACTGACACCTGCGCAAAGTTCCTCACTAACTTTACGATATGCCCATTATCCGTCAAGGGCGGGGCGGAAATAGCGGTAACAGTTACTCCGTCGTCAGCTATTGTTTTTACGACATGCTCTACTTCTACGCGCTGCCAGTAGGCATCTTTCCGATTGCCCACAGAAAGGCGGCTGAAAATGCTGGCTTCGCTATCGTCGGGGGTATAGGTATCGAAGTCGGTTTCTTCAAGGCCAAGGACGAAGTGGAGGATGCACTTGCCATCGGCAGGGGGAAGGTCGACGGTGTAGGTACCTTGGCGGGAATCTGGGTCATAATCATTAACCGTGGCTTTCTCGAAGGCAGAGAAAAAGCCGTATTCGTCGAAGACAAGGACGAAGAGGTCTTTTCCCGTCACATAGTCAGATGTCAGTTCATCGCCCAGGCTGCGCGTGGCAGTTTCCATCGGGGTGGGGATAGAAAAGGTGATGCGGCAGCCTTCGCCGGGGCGGGAGGCGGGAACAGTAGCGTATTCCTCGTCGGCACAGGAGGCCAGGAGGAACAGCAGGAGGGGTATGTAGGCGTATAGTTTTTGCATAATCATATAAGTTAATGTTCTCTTCCTTTTTTCAACGAGCCGTCTTCAGCATCACCCCATACAAAGTCTTCGTTTGCCAAGCGCGGGTATGAGGTATTATGTTCGTCGTCTTCTTCGATGGTTTGATCTCCCCAATACCAGACATCATAAACGCAACGGAGGTATGCACTGCGATTTCTGCCCCAGTCGTCAGTCATACCGGCAGTATAACCATCACTTGTATTATACACTCCCGAAGAGACCCAATAATCTGTAGTAGAATCTGATTCACCAAACAAGCGAGGAATCTTTCCCTCCTGAGACAACCCCACAATATACTCCACTTCTGCCTTGGTAGGAACCCTCCAACGCCCAGCTGGATAACCACCTTCTTGATAAGAAGCACATCGTTTCCGGGCAGTTTCATAATTCATTGGCAGAGTCTTTCCCCACGAAGAAGCCACCATAAATGCTGGAGCAATCACATTTTCCGCATCCTCCCTCGTTTCGCGGTATTCCGTGGCAGTAATACGCCCTTCAAAATCATAATGTTTTTCACTACGCGGGTCACCTATGGCATATTCATCGCCTACGTCGAATGAAGAAATATAGATGGTATAAAGGTGTCGGTTACTGTTATTTCCTCTCCAATTAGAAATAGAACTAAGACTTGAACCGCCACCCGGATTCCACCCATTTTCCCCATCATCGTACGCAGTTCCACTCGTTCCATCAAAACCATTGATAAAACGATTTGTTGCGCCTCCAGTGTTGAAATAACCATCTATGTACATTCCCGGGTATTGCGTAATCGTCCAGCGGTCAGACTCCACGCCTTGCGTATTGAACACCACAACCGTAAAGGTAATGGCCACATAGTCATCGTCAGTCAGGACATGTTCAAAATACAATCGCCCGTTTCTTTCTTCCAGATGAATATCTGAAGGCAAAGTTCCTCTATATGCGTAACCTTTGTCCTGATAGTTTTCATCATATTCACTCCTCTCGCCATAAAAAACATGGATGGCTTCGTCATTACCATTACTTTGAGGCGAATAGTCCCAATAAGTCATACTGACAACCCGGGTATATTCATCATCTCCTGCCATCTTCAGCGGACTACTACTGATATACGGCATCTCTATCTCAGCTACATTATTCAGCACAGAAGAGTATTCATCCAACACGAGGTACTGGTACTGCTGTATGTCGGCATCTATGCCCACTTCAAACCAGTCTATGATTTCGAACTTAGCCTCCAGTTCCACTGCCTCGTAGGGATTCAGGCTGCCCAGCACGCCGATGTGCACGTTT